>NZ_JBHUXV010000082.1:0-43716 GCF_042669125.1 Streptomyces sp. NPDC057253
GCGCTGAATACGAGATAGCCGAAGGTGCGCCATCCCTCCACCATCATGCGGTCGTCGCCGGCGTCGGCCATCAGGAAGAGCCCGTTCACGAACACCGCGAAGGTGAGCACGGCGTTGAAGGCCATCAGGCCGCGGCCGATGCGGTCCCAGCGACGGGAGGGGGTGTGGTGGATCCAGGACGAGGATGCCGTGGTCATGGCGACGGTCCTTTCGGGTGGCTTTCGAGAACAGTGTTCTCTCTTGCGGACAAGCCTGCCCCGGGCGTCGACCACTGTCAAGAACACTGTTCTCGCTTTCTTGCTTTCTCGCCGTCTCGGTTGCCCGCGGCCCCGGGTGTCGACTGCGTAATCGCCTCGTCGGTGGGGGCGGACGGACCGGTCGAGGGCCCGCCGGGCAACTACGGCCGCGGTGTTGTCGATGGGGGCGGCTGCAGCCATGTGCGGGTGATCGGGATCTCTTCGACGGCCCGGTGCGACTCCTTGAGCCGCGGGGAAAGCCCCGCGAACCGCTCCTGGGCCGCCTCGGCCCACGCGGCGATCTTCCGTTCCCGCTCTTCGCGCCCCGTTCAGCAGTGCGCCGAGGGTGAGCTGATCGCCGGTCGCGCGGTGCGCGCCTGCCCAGGCGTCGGAGCGGACGAGGCTCCCGGAACGCGCCCCGGATGTGCGGACGCGTTTCGGCGTCACCGTTGCGCGACCGCGGTGGCAGTGACTTAGGACGGGCCCATGGTCAGACGCGTCCAGACGCCGGTCTCGCCCAGGTCCGCCGCTCGTCTGCCGAGTTCGTCGGCCCAGTCCCGCTCGGTGGCCACGGCGTCGCGCCAGGCCCACAGCCTGCGGGTGAGGTGGTGGAGCGGGTACTCCTGCGTGATGCCCATGGCGCCGTGCAACTGGTGTGCCGTGCGGGCGACTTCGGTCGCCGTGCGTGCGGTGGTGAGGCGCGCCACGGCGACGGCGTCCGAAACCCGCGGCCCGGCACCGTCCGTGTCCGGGCCGCCCGCCGTCATCGCCTCCCGGGCGAGGGCGAGCGCGGCGTCCGCCTGCAGCAGGTGCACCTTCATCTGTGCCAGCCCGGACGACACCGCCGGCAGACGTGTCAAGGGGGCGCCGAACTGCCGGCGTTCGCCCACGTACGTCCTCGTCAGCAGGTACGCGCCGTGCGCGGCACCGGTCACCGCGGCCGACCACAGCAGCGCCAGACGCGCGCGCACCGCCTCGTACCCGGGCCCGGCGGCGGCCGGCAGGACGGGCGTACCGGCCAGCAGTACGGTGTCCCGCGGCTCCCCGGCCAGGTTCTCACCCGGCACCAAGCTCACCGACGCGTGCCGCAGGTCCACGAGCAGCGCCTCCAGCCCGGGCCGGCACACCACCAGGAGCGCCGCGTCGCGCGCCCAGGGGACCAGCGGGATCTCGCCGGTGAGCGTCCCGCCGTCCGCGTCGTCCCAGGCCGTCGGCGGCCCGTCCGGCAGCACCAGGGTGGCGGGGGAGTCGTCCAGCGGCCGTTCGTGGCTGATCACCCAGTCCGCGACCGAGGACTCGACCACCGGCACACCGACCCCGCGGGCGGCCAGCGCCCCGACGACCACCAGCAGGTCCTCCAGGGCGCCGCCCGAGCCCCCGCGTTCCTCGGGCACGCCGATCCGGGGCAGCCCCAGACCACGCAGGCTCTCCCACACCTCCCGCACCCCGTCGGGCCCCGCCGTCGACGTGCCGTCGGGGACGACGGACGCCACCAGCTCCCGCAACTCCTCCGCGTACTCGCTCATGCACGTGTCTCCTGACGGGCCACGAGGGACAGCAGGACCTCGGCCGCGCCGCCGCGCAGCCCGAAGCCGGGGGAGGCGAGCAGGGCCTGGCCGAACGCGCCGTCGGGGGAGGGCTCATGGCACAGACCGGTGCGGCGCAGCGCCTCGACGACGTCGACCTCGAAGGCGTTCCCGAGGTACTTCAGCGCGGCGGCCTCCTGTACGGGCGCCTGTCCGGCGTCCAGCCGTCCGGCCACCTCCCGGCACAGCCGCCGCAGCACGGCGAGGCGCGCGACCAACGACCCCAGAAGAGAACGGAGTTCGGCGTCGTCCCGCTCCTCGGCGGCGTGCGCCACCAGCTCGGCCAGCACCGGGTAGCTGGACAGGACGCGCTCGGCGCCGCCGCGCTCGAACGACAACTGCTCGACGACCTGCCGCCAGCCGTCGCCGACCGTCCCGATCACCCGGTGCGCGGGCACGAACACCTCCTCGAAGCGCACCTCGTTGAAGTGGTGTTCACCGGCCAGGTCCGGGATCGGTGTCGTGGACACCCCGTCGGCGTCCATGTCGAGGACGAACTCGGTCAGCCCCTCGTGCTTGCGTTCCGTCCGCGCGGTGCGCGCCAGGACGTAGGCGTGGGTGGCCCGGTGGGCGTGGCTGGTCCAGATCTTGTGTCCGGAGATCAGCCATCCACCTTTGACCGGCGTCGCGGACGTGCGGACGGCGGCCAGGTCGGAGCCCGCCTCGGGTTCGCTCATGCCCAGGCAGAACACCGCCTCGGCGGCGGCGATCCGGGGCAGGATCTCCGCACGCAGCGCGGGGCTGCCGTGCCTCAGGATCGCCGGGCCGATCTGCCGGTCGCCGATCCAGTGGGCCGCGACCGGCGCCCCGGCCCGCAGCAGCTCCTCGGTGACGGCCAGCCGCTCCACGTTGCTGCGGCCCGCGCCGCCGTACTCCTTCGGGTACGTCATGGCGATCAGTCCGTCCGCGGCGAGCGCCTTGCTGAACTCCAGGTCGAACGAGCGCAGCCAGGAGTCGCTGCGGGGCACGTACCGGCCGGCCGCACGCCAGGACGCGGTCAGTTCCCTGACCCGGGCGCGGAGTTCGGCGCCGGCGTCGAGGGGCGGCGGTGGGCTCATGAAAGACCTCTCTGGGGGCTCGGCGAAGGCATCCGCGGTCAGCGGCCGGTGAAGACCCCGGGACGCTTCTCCCGGAAAGCGGCGTACGCCTCGGCCGAGTCCCGGGTCGACGTGATCACGGCCTGATGGGAGGAGATGAGGTCCAGGGCGGTGCGCAGATCGTGCCGGGCGCCCTGGCGCACCGCACGTTTGATCATCTGCACCGCGGCCGGGGGCCGTTCGGCGAGCCGGGCCGCGAACGCGTACACGCGGTCGAGGAGTTCGTCGGCCTCGAACACCTCCTCCACGAGGCCGATCCGCAGCGCCTCGTCGGCCGACACGAAGTCGCCCGTCCACAGCAGCCGCAGCGCGGTCGCGGTGCCGACCGCGCGTGGAAGCAGCCAGCACCCGCCGTCACCGGGGACGAGCCCGACCTTGATGTAGCCCTCGCTGAAGCGCGCCGTGCGCGAGGCGAACCGGATGTCGCAGAGCAGCGCCATGTCCATCCCGGCACCCACGGCCGGCCCGTCGACCGCGGCGAGCACCGGCTTGGAGACGTCCTCCAGGGTCAGCGCGACCCGGTGCACCCGCCGCGTCAGCAGTTCCTTCTCGGCCAGCGGGTCGCGCTGTTCGCCCTTGAAGTCGGACAGGTCCACCCCGGAGCAGAAGGAACCGCCCGAGCCCGTGACGACGATGACGCGGACCTCCGGATCGTCCTCGGCCTCGCGCAGCCGGTCCGCCCAGGCGTCGACCATGTCCAGGGTGAAAGCGTTCCTGCGCCGCGCACGGTTCAGCTGAATCGTCGCGATGCGGTCCTTCACGGAGTATTCGAGGTCTGCCATGTCCGTCCCAGTCGCCGTCTCGGTCGCCGTGCCGGTGTCACCGGTGTCCTTGCCGTCATTCGAGTGGTCCCGCCGAGCCGCTCGCCGAGCGCACCGGCCCCCCGCGCGGCGTACGTCCGGTGGGGGTCCCGTCGCCCCGGGGCAAGCCCAACGCCCCCGAGGCGACGAGGAGTCCGATCTCGGCGTCGTCGAGACCGGCCTCCCGTGCCACGTCGAGGCTGTGCTCACCCAGGCGCGGGGCGTGGGGGAGGTGTTCGTGCGGGCCGGAGGTGAGGGGGAGCGGGTGCCCGCCCCCAGGGGTGCCGGGGAGGGCGTGTTCGTCCGGGCGGGGGTCGTGGGGAAGGCCGTACGGCTCCGGGCCGCCCGGGCGAGCGAGTCCGTTCTCGTCCGGACCCGCAGTGCGCGGGGCGTCGCGCCCGGCGGTTGCGGCTGAGCGCCGGACGTACGCGGGGAGCAGGCCGCCCCCGTCACCAGGGCCGCCGGTCACCTCCGCCCGCGACCCCTGCCCGAAGCGGACGGGCTGGCGGGGCAGCAGGAGCGGGCCCTCACTGGGGTGGTCGACGCTCTCGAAGAAGCCGGTCGCCCGCAGATGTGGGTCCTCGAACAGGTCGGTGACGGTGTTGACCGGGGCGGCCGGGATGTCCCGGCGTTCCAGTTCGGCAAGCCAGTCGGCGGTCGTCCTGGCCGCCATCTCCTCGTTGAGGAAGGCGTACAGCTCGTCGATGTGCTCGGTGCGCTCCCGGATCGTGCGGTACCGCGGGTCGTCGGCGAGTTCCGGCCGGCCGACGCAGTCGAAGAACGCGCGCCACTGGGCGTCCGTGTAGATCATCACGGCCAGGTGGCCGTCCTTGGTCCGGCACGGCCGCCGGTGCGGTGACGCCGTACGCGCGTACCCGGCCGGCCCGGCGGGCGGGTCGAACACCCAGCCGCCCTGTTGTTCCAGGAGCATGAACTGGGTCATCGTCTCCATCATGGGCACCTCGACCGCCTGGCCCCGGCCCGTCACCTCGCGGCCGTGCAGCGCCGCCAGCACGGCCGCCGCGCCCATCAGCCCGACGATCTTGTCCGCCGCGGCCGTGCGGACGTACTCCGCCCCGCCCGCCCCGCCCTGCAGCGCGGCCATGCCGCTGGCCGCCTGGATGACGTCGTCGTAGGCCGGCCGGTCCTCGTACGGCCCACCCGCCCCGAACCCGCGGAACGCGCAGTGCACGGCACGGGGGTTGGCCCGCAGCACGGCGTCCGCCGACAGGCCGAGGCGCTCGGCCGCACCGGACCGCATGTTGTGCACCACCACGTCGGCCCCCGCCACCAGGCGTTCCAGGAGTCCGCGCGCGCCGCCCTGCTTCAGGTCGAGCACCACGCTCCGCTTGCCCCGGTTGACGTTGAGGAACACCGGCCCCATCGACGTGCCGCGCACGTCCCCGATCTTGCGGACCACGTCACCGCCCGGCGGCTCCACCTTGGTCACCTCGGCGCCCCACTGGGCGAGGAGCATCGTGCAGTACGGCCCCATGAACGTGGAACTCACATCGATGACGCGGACGCCCGCCAGCGGAAACCCCACTGTCCTGGTCCTCTCTGCCGGGTCGGTGTCGGTGCGCGGACCGCCATCGGTACGCACGGGGTGCCGGGCGCCGTCGTCCTCAGCGCGTGTGGCTCCCGCCGTTGAGGTCGATCGTCTGGCCGGTGAGCCAGGACGCCTCGGGGGAGGCGAGGAAGGCGACGGCGGCGCCGACGTCCTCGGGTCGGCCGAGACGTCCGACCGGGATGCCCTCAGCGATCCGGTCGATCCCCGGCCCGCCGGCGCTCTGCATCAGCCCGAGCGCCAGCGTGTTCGCCGTGATCCCGGCCTTCGCCTCCTCCTGGGAGATGTGCCGGACGAACCCCTCGACACCGCTCTTGCCCGCCCCGTACAGCGACACCCCGATGGCCAGGCCGGTCCGTCCCGCGCCCGAGGAGATCTGCACGACCCGGCCCCAGCCGGTCGCCCGCATACCCGGCAGGACGGCGTGCACGCAGTTCATCGCGCCGAACAGGTTGATCTCGACCGGCCCGCGCCAGCGCTCCGGCGCGATGTCCCGGAACGGGCCGTAGCCCATGTCGGCGGGGATCCCGGCGTTGTTCACCATGATGTCGACGGTCCCGCCGAGCGCCTCCCCGGCCCGCGCGACCCCCGCGCGGACGGCGTCGATGTCGGTGACGTCGAACGGCACCGGCACCGCCCGGCCCCCCGCCTTCTCGATCTCGGCGCACGTCGCCTCGGCGCGTTCGGGCCGGAGGTCGTTGACCGCCACCGCGGCGCCCTGCTCCGCCAGCGCGCGGGCGATGCCGGCCCCGGCGTTCTGGCCGGCACCGGTCACCAGCGCCACGTGTCCGGTGAGGTCGAACATGCCCATGGTCGTTCGGTTCCCTTCGTCTGTGCGATGCGGGCGGCCCGTTGCGGGCCCGCTGCGGTGCCGGTGCCGGTGCCGGTGCCGCACGGGCGCCCGGCCCGCCCCGTGCGGGACCCTGCTGGGACGTCGACGGCTCCCCTTCTTCACGATGGCGGACACCGGAGGCGGAGGTGCCGCCGGCGCGACCCGGGAGTCGAGGCCCCACCGGCGGCGTACCCTCAGCGCACCTGCAACGGAGTCTGCTTCCGGGCTCGCACGATCACGGAGAGCGGATCCCGCTGACCGGGACCGTCCGGCGGTCAAGCGGGACGCGGGAGGCCCCCGGCTCCGAAGTCCCCGGCACCGGAGTCCACTGAGCGGACCAGGGCGCTGGTCGACGGCGGGGACGGGTACTTCAATCTCCCCACCAGGACCGCAACGTGGCGGTCGCCGCATGGGAAGGTCGTGTCGATGCCCGCATACATCATCGCCCGCAGTCACCTGAAGGACTCCAGCGAGGAGTCCAAGCGCGGGATGCAGGAGTACGTCGAGGCCTATCTCCGGGTCGTCGAGGACCACCCGCACACCCACCTCGCGCAGGGCGTCGTGGCCGAGGTGCTCGAAGGAGAGCCGCGGGAGGGCGCCTACTTCATCCAGGAGTTCCCCTCCAAGGAAGCCGCGTTGGCGTTCTACCACTCGCCGGAGTACCAGAAGGCCGTCGCGATCCGGCAGCGGCACTCGGTCACCGAGATGATCCTCGTCGACGGGGCCTTCGAGTACCAGGCCGACTGACTCGACGCCGCCGGTCCACTGAACGGGCCGGAAGAGTGGCGCCTGTCCTGATGTCGCCGTTTGCTGTCCCGCATCCGCCCGCTCAACGACGATCAGGAGGACACGATGTTCGAACCGGCCAACGACCGGCAGCGTCACATGCTGGAGGTCTGGGAGCGACACGGCTACGCCGAGTTCGCTCTCCACGACCCCGACGCGGCCATCGCGACGATGTGCGACGACCCGTACATCTACTGTGCACCGCTCGGCCAGTTGCTCGACGGCCGGGACGAGGTCTACAAGTTCTACTCGCAGTGGTTCCTGCCGAACGTCCCGGCCGACGTCGAACAGGAGCTGACCACCCGGGTGATGGACGACAACCACATCTGGGACGAGTTCATCTTCCGGTTCACCCATGACCGCGAGATGCCCTGGAAGATCCCGGGTGTCCCCCCGACCGGCAAGCCGGTGGAGGTGGTGATGAACGTCGTGGTCGGCTTCGAGGGCGACCTGATCAAGTACGAGCACCTGATGTGGGACCACGCCTCGGTACTCACCCAGATCGGCCTCCTGGACGCCCCCGCAGCCGGTATCGGGGTCAAGGCGCCCACGCTTCTGCGGGGCCTGCACACCTGAGTGCGAGCCACCCTGTCGGGCCGGCCCGTCCCGAGGGCGGTAGCCGGCGTCTGACACTCGCCGCCACCAACCCTCGTTGGTGGCGGCATGGTTGCTCCGGTCTCCGCTGCGCCGCCACCTGCCCCTACGACCGTTCAGCCCCCGCTTGGGCGGTCTCCGCGGTCGGCCGTTTGTACAGCAGCAAGCTCTCCGGGTCGGGTGCGCGCAGCATCGCCCAGTAGTCGACGAGCCGCCACGGGCAGGTCACCCAGGCGCGTCCGGCGGTGTTGCGGTAGTAGCCGTTCGCCGTGCCGGGGTGCTGCCAGACCGTGCGGTCGAGTTCGGCGTCGACCCGCTCGTTGTACTCCCGGGTCGCCTCCGGCGTCGGCTCCATCGCGGTGTAGCCGTGGTCGACCAGGTGGCGCAGGCACTCGATGACGTAGTGGACGTGCTCCTCGCTCGTCACGTTGTGCCCGCCACCGTGGTTGGGCGCGGCGTTCGGCCCGGCGGTGACGAAGAAGTTGGGGAACCCGGGGACGGTGACGCCCAGGTGGGCGCGCGGATCTCGGCCGCCGTCCCAGCGCTCGGCCAGCGTCACCCCGTCCCGACCGACCACGTCGAGGAAGCCCAGGTACTCCAGCCGGAAACCGGTGGCCCAGATGATCACGTCGGCGGGCAGGAAGTCGCCGCTGGTCAGCCGCACCCCGTCCGGCTCGATCCGTTCGAACGACGCCCGGTGCAGCGCCACGTCGTCGCGGCGCAGCGCCGCCAGGAAGCCCGGATCCTTCACGATCCGCTTGGCGAACGGCGGGAAGTCGGGCGTGAGCATCTCCACCAGGTCCGGCCGGTCGCCCAGCTCCTCGTGCAGGTGCTGGAGACAGATCCGCATCAGGACGTCGTTGGCGGGCGAGGAGGACACATGAGTGGCGTACCACTCCTCGTCGATCCTCGGGATGGCGAAGCTCTTGTCCGCGGTGAACCAGTGCGTGACCAGCCGGTACCACTGCTGGTAGTACGGCACGTGCCGCATCGCCCACCGGGTGGCGTCGTCGACCCGGCTGATCACATTGCGCTCCGGCGCGATCCAGTGCGGTTGCCGGAAGACGACATCGAGATGCCCGGGCCGCCCCGCGAGGCTCGCCACGACCTGCACCGAGGTGCAGCCGGTGCCGAGCACCACCACCCGCTTGCCGTCCAGGTCGACGGAGTCGTCCCATTCGGCGGTGTGCATCGTGGCACCGGCGAACGATTCCCGACCGGGCACCTCGGGGACGTACGCGCTGTTGAGGACGCCGGTCGCGGTGATGACCGCGTTCGCCTCGTACACCTCGGTGGCCCCGTCCGGACCCGCCACGGTGACCCGCCAGATCTGCCGCTCGTCCACCCACGCACAGCCGAGCACCCGGTGGGACAGGGCGATGTCGTCGCGGATCTTGTACTTGTCCGCGACGTGGTGGAGATAGCGCAGGTACTCGGGACCCGTCGGGTAGAACTTCGACCATTCCGGGTTGAGTTCGAAGGAGTACGAGTAGAAGTGACTCGGCGTGTCCACCGCGGCCCCGGGATACGTGTTGCGTGCCCAGGTCCCGCCGATGTCGTCGCCGGCCTCGAACACCCGGTACTCGAACCCGGCCTCGGCGAGCTTCACCGCCGCGTTGATGCCGATCATCCCGGCGCCGACCACCGCGACCCGGAAGCCGGGCGGCACCGGTCGGTGTTCGGAAGCGGACTCGGGCAGGCCGGCGAAGCCGCCCTGCTCCCGCAGATAGGGCCCGTACTCGGGGCCGACCGTGTCGTCGGTGGCCACCCGGACCATCTCCATGAACAGGTCCTCGTCCGGGACGCGCAGCAAGGGGACCAGTCCGCCCGGCAGCCGGGGCAGGATGTCGTGGGCGCGGCGGCGCACCTCGTCCGCGACCTCCTCGGGGTACTCGCCGGGCCTCAGCACCCGCTCGGGGTGGGCCGCCTTCGCCGCCGCGATCCGCTCCCGGAACTCGGTGAGCAGAGCACGGTCGTCCGTCAGGTGCACCAGTGTCATCAGCAGAGGGCCCGGCTCGACCGCGTCGATCGCCGCGTGCACCCGCTCGGGGTCCGCGTCGGGCACGGGGCGCACCGTCCGGGTCGGCCGGTCGTCGGGAATGACGGACGTCGTCATGGGGCCTCGCTTCGGGGAGGGCTGGGATGGAGCGGCGTGCTGTGGGGCTTGCGGACTCTCCCTGTGGGTGGCGCTCACCAGGGCAGCGGGTACTCGGCCTTGGCCCGCAGCAACCCCGCGATCTCGTGCAGCGCCAGCCGGCCGCGCGCGAGGTGGTGCTGCTGCATCAGGAAGCCGTGGCCGACCCCGGGGTAGCGGGTGAACGTGGTCTGTACGCCGGCCTCGCCGAGCCGGGCGGCGTACCGCTGCGACCAGTCACGGACCGGGTCGAGTTCGCCTACGGCCACGATCGCGGGCGCCACACCGCGCAGATCGGGGCAGTACCCGGGGATCTCGTCGCCGGAGGTGGGTTCGGGTCGCCCCGCCCTGGCGAGCTCGTGCAGGTAGAGGAGGTCGTCACGGGACAGCCCCGCGACGTCGTCCATCTCGTGCATCGAGGCGGCTGCCATATCCCGGTCGAGCCCGCCGTACACCAGGACCTGGCACAGCAGTCGGGGGCCTCCCCGGTCGCGGGCGCGCAGCGCGACGAGCGCCGCCAGCGTGCCGCCCGCGCTGTCGCCGAGGACGGAGATCCGGTCGGGCAGGACACCGAGTTCCGCCGCGTGGGCGGCCACCCACTCGGTCGCCGCCCACGCGTCCTCGATCTGCCCCGGCGGCGGATGTTCGGGGGCCAGGTGGTACTCGACGGCGAACACGCGATGCCCCGTGGCCTCGGCGAGGGCGCGGGCGAGCGGCTCGAAGGAGTGGTTCGTGCCCATCACGAGCCCGCCCGCGTGGAAGTACACCAGGCCCGGCAACTCGGCGTCCGCGGTGGGGCTGTAGACGCGGATCGGCAGCCGACCGTGGACGCACGGGATGTCCCGGTCCTCCACGGCGGCCATCTTGGGCATGTCCACCGGATGCGGCAGCGCCTCCAGTACGGCACGTACGGCCGCCAGCCCTCGCTCCCGCATGCCGGCGCCTCCGCTCTGCGTGTGCCGCAGTTCGTACAGCGCGGCGGCGTCCGGGTCGGGCGTGGGAACGTGCTGGGACATCGTCGTACCCCTCCGTGTGCGGGCGGCTGAAGACGGGCGGGACCGGAGGGCCTCCACCGGGAAGGCGCCCGGACCTGGGCGCGGCGCGCGTACTCGCGAACGGCCTCGCCCCCGGGACTCGCGAAAGGCCTCCGGAAACCTGCGAGGGCCTGCCGTACGGGACGGCCCCGTGGATCCCGTAGTGCAGTGTGCTGCAGGAGCCTGCGGAAGCAGGGCGGGAACTCCCGCTGATCGGGACCGGTGCGGTGCGGGACCGGGAGCCCGGCGTGCGGTACCGCCAGGGCGGGTGCGATGGTCAGAGCCGCGCCGATGACCACGGAGCCCCGTTCGTGCGCCTGTACCGAGCTCGGAGGAAACCTAGCAAGTGCTTGTTTGTGTCGGGCGCGATGGCCATACTCCGCAGGGAAGGAGGACCGACATGACTCACGACGCCCGTTTCCACTTCACCAAGATCCTGGTGAACGACATCGAGTCCCAGTTCGCTTTCTACGCCTCCGTGCTGGGCATGGCCGAGAAGTACCGGTACGCCCATGGCACGGGGGACGACGCGCTGGAGGAGATCATCATGACCTCCGCCGCCGGCGGTGACCCCACGCTGGTCCTGGTGCACTTCCCGAACCGGCCGGGGCAGGGGCCCGGCGAGGCCATCCTCGGTTTCACCGTGCCCGACCTGGACGACACCGTGCGCCGGGTGTCCGAGGCCGGGGGCACCGTCGAGCAGGTTCCGTTCGAGGTGTCCGACTTCAAGCTCAGGGCCGCGTTCGTGCTCGACCCCGAGGGGCACCGCCTCGAACTCGTTCAGTCGCTGTGAGACACCCGTGCCGTCGCACCCGCACAGCTCCGGCCACCCCCAACGTCACGAGGACCCGTCCATGGCCCCTGCGCATCGAGACCGACACCCGCTGACGCCCGTAGCACCCCCCGAGGTCCTGCAGGACTTCTACACGCCCGAGGAGGTCGGCACCCTCTTCGGCGTCGTACGCGCCAACGCCCCCTGGAAGCTGGTGCTCGCCCACCACTTCGCCTCCGCCGAGGAGTACTTCGCGGTGTCCGGCGCCAGGGACCGCTCCCCGGACGCCGGACTCGCCGACTTCGTCGCCCCGGTGTTCCGCGGCTACCTCGCCCGGGAGGGCGCGGTCCTGTACCCGGAGCTCCACGACCTCTACTTCAGCCGCAAGCTCCTGGAACCGGTGCTGCGGATGCACAAGGCCCGCTACGGCTTCGCCCACCACATGCTGTTCAACCTCTGCGGCCCCTCCCGCAGTTTCGACGCCGGCCACTTCGACAGCGGCAACTGGCGCGGGGTCAGCTCGGTGAACGCCCCGATCTGGCTGATGAGCGTGATGGCCAAGTCCGGCCTGTTCGACTCCTGGGAGGTCAAGTCGGGCCAGGTGATCACCTACTTCTACGACTCCGACGTCGACGGTGGCTTCACCTACTGGCCCGAGGGCCCGGAGCGCGCGCCGAGCCGGCTGGTGGCGCCGTTCCGCAACACGGCGGTCCTCTCGGACAACTCCCGGATGTTCCACCGCCGCGAGGCCAACGGCCCGCGTGACCGCCGCGATCTGCCCGCCCTGACCATGGGATCGTTCCTGACAGCCGACGGCGACGACGCGTGGGTCGTCCGGGACGGCGACACCGAGATCGCGCGCTTCGCGCACCGCGACAGCCGGTCGCTGTTCCACTACACCGCGCTGGTCTTCGAGGACCTGGCGGACGTCACCCGGTATCTGGACCACACCGACGACCTCACCTTCGACAAGGTCTTCGACGTGCTGATCGCCGATCTGAGGGCGCGCGGGGTGCGATTCAGCGAGCCCTCCGACCCCATGACCGACCGCGACTTCATCGCCCTGCTCACGGACGTCCACGCCATGGCGCCCCGAGAGTACCCGGCTCTTGCACCTCTGGACGTGCCCGCCGCCTGACGGGAGAACGGGCCCGCCCCATGAGGGCGGGCCCGTTCTCGTGCGGGTCGCGCCGTGCCACGCCCGCCGGTCAGAGCCGCTCGACGATGGTGACGTTGGCCTGACCGCCGCCCTCGCACATGGTCTGGAGCCCGTACCGGCCGCCCGTGCGTTCCAGTTCGCCCAGCAGTGAGGTCATCAGCCGGGTGCCGGTGGCGCCGATGGGATGGCCGAGGGCGATCGCTCCGCCGTTGACGTTGACCCGGTCCGGGTCGGCGCCGGTCTCCGCGGCCCAGGCGAGGACCACGGACGCGAACGCCTCGTTCACCTCGAACAGGTCGATGTCACCGACCGACATCCCCGCCCGGTCCAGGGCGCGCCGGGTCGCCGCGATGGGCCCGGTCAGCATCCACACCGGGTCGTCGGCGTAGACGGAGAGGTGGTGGATCCGGGCGCGGGGCGTGAGGCCGTGCTCGCGCACCGCCCGCTCGGAGGCCACCAGCAGGGCCGAGGCGGCGTCGCTGATCTGCGAGGCCAGCGCGGCGGTGAGCCGGCCGCCCTCCCGGAGCGGGGCCAGCGCGGCCATCCGTTCCGGTGAGGTGTCACGGCGCGGGCACTCGTCTGCGGCGAAGTCCCCGACCGGCTCGATCTCGTCCTTGAAGCGCCCCTGGTCGATCGCGGCCACCGCCCGCCGGTGACTGCGCAGGGCGAAGGACTCCATCTCCTCGCGCGAGAGCCGCCACCTCTCCGCGATCATCTCGGCGGCCCGGAACTGCGAGACCTCCTGCTCGCCGTAGCGCGCCACCCAGCCCGGCGACTCGGCGAACGGCGTGGTGAAGCCGTACCGCTCACCCAGTGTCATGGAGGCGGACATCGGGATCGCGGACATGTTCTGCACCCCGCCCGCGACGATCAGGTCGGCGGTGCCGGACAGGACGCCCTGCGCCGCGAAGTGCACGGCCTGCTGGCTGGAGCCGCACTGCCGGTCGATGGTCACCCCGGGCACGTGGTCCGGGAGCCCCGCCACCAGCCAGGCGGTGCGGGCCACGTCCCCGGCCTGGGAGCCGACGGTGTCGTTGCAGCCCAGGATGACGTCGTCGACGGCGGCCGGGTCGACGCCCGAACGCCGAACGAGCGCGCCGATCACATGGGCCGCGAGGTCCGCGGAGTGCACGTCGGACAGGGATCCGCCGCGCCGCCCCACCGGGGTGCGCACGGCGTCGACGATGTAGGCCTCGGCCACGCTCTTCCTCCTTCTTCTCCGCCATTGCGGGGTACGGGGACTTCAGGCGTGCTGGCTGCTGACGGAGACGACCTCGCCCGTCATGTACGAGGAGTAGGCGCTGGCCAGGAACACCATCACGTTGGCCACCTCCCAGGGCTCCGCGGCCCGGCCGAACGCCTCGCGGCCCTTGAGCTCGTCGAGGAACTCCTCGGTGGTGACCTTCGCCAGGAACGGGTGCAGCGCCAGGCTCGGCGAGACCGCGTTGACCCGGATGCCGTGCGGGGCCAGGTCGGCCGCCGCACTGCGGGTGAGGGCCATCACCCCGGCCTTGGCGGCGGCGTAGTGCGCCTGCCCCTCCTGGGCCCGCCAGCCGACCACAGAGGCGTTGTTGACGATGACGCCCCGGCGGCCCGCGCGGACCATCCGGTTGCCGGCGGCGCGCACACAGCGGAACGTCCCGGTGAGGGTGATGTCCAGGACCCGTGACCACTCCTCGTCGGTCATCTCCAGGACGGAACGGGTCCCGCCGAGCCCGGCGTTGTTCACCATCACGTCGACCCCGCCGAACGGCTCCGCCGCGTCCAGCAGGGCGTTCACCTGCTCCTCGCGGGTCACGTCGCACAGGGCGGTGGCGACCCGTTCCGCCCCGAACTCCTCGGCCAGTTCCTTTGCGGCCTCGCCCAGCCGCCGCTCGTGGACGTCACCGAGGACCACGGCCCGCGCCCCCTCCTCCAGACAGCGCCGTACGACCGCGGAGCCGATGCCCGCGCCGGCGGCGGCGGTGACCACCACGGTCAGGCCGGCGAGCAGCCCGTGTCCGGGTACGTAGTCGGGCGGTGCCTGTCCGGCTCGTCGCGTGTTCATGCCTTCGGCTCCCTGGGCAGGCCGAGCACCCGCTCGGCGATGATGTTGCGCTGGATCTCGTTCGAGCCGCCGTAGATCGTGTCGGCCCGGCTGAACAGGAACAGCCGCTGGAAGGCGTCCAGGTCGTACGGCGGTCCCTGCGCCACCAGCGAGGAGGCACCCGCCACCTCCATGGCCAGCTCCCCGAGCCCCCGGTGCCAGGTGCCCCACAGCAGCTTGGCGATCGACGCCTCGGGCCGCTGGGAGCCCGAACCGCCCAGCATCCGCAGCGCGTTGAGCCGGATGATCTCAAGGCCCATGTGGGCGCGGGTGATCCGGTCCTGGATCGCGGGGTCGTCGATGGCACCTGTCCGCCGGGCCAGCTCCACCACCGCGTCCAGTTCGCGGGCAAAGCCGATCTGCTGGCCGAGTGTGGAGACGCCCCTCTCGAACCCGAGCGTGGCCATGGCGACCTTCCAGCCGTCGCCGGGCGCGCCGACCACCAGCGAACCGTCGGTCCGCGCGCCGTCGAAGAACACCTCGTTGAACTCGGAGGTGCCGGTCAGCTGGGTGATGGGCCGTACGATGACGCCCTCCTGGCGCATCGGCACCAACAGGTACGACAACCCGGCGTGCCGCACGGAGCCCGGCTCGGTCCGTGCGACCACGAAGCACCAGTCGGCCAGGTGCGCGAGGGACGTCCACACCTTCTGGCCGTCGATCACCCAGTGGTCCGGCTCTCCCGCCCCCGCTGCCGGCTCCAGCCGGGCCCGGGTGGACACCGCGGCCAGGTCGGAGCCCGCACCCGGCTCGGAGTAGCCCTGGCACCACAGTTCCTCGACGGTGCGGATCGCGGGCAGGAAGCGGTCCTTCTGCTCCTGGGTGCCGAAGGCGACGAGGGTCGGCCCGAGCAGTTCCTCCCCCAGGTGGTTGACGCGGGCGGGCCCGTCGGCGCGGGCGTACTCCTCGTGGAACACCACCTGCCGGGCGAGGTCGAGCCCTCTGCCGCCGTACTCCTCGGGCCAGCCGATGCAGGTCCAGCCGTGGGCGGCGAGATGCCGGTCCCAGGCGAGCCGTTCCTCGTACGCCTCGTGCTCCCGGCCGGAGCCGCCGAGTCCCCGCAGACCGGCGAAGTCGCCGGACAGGTGGGTCTCCAGCCAGTCCCGGACCTCGCGGCGGAAGGCCTCGTCCTGCGCTGTGCCTGGCAGTTGCACGCTTTCCCCCTCGAAGGTGCCGTCGGTTCACGATCGTGCTGTTCGGGAGCTGGGGCATCGCCTACACTAACCCACCAAGCACTTGTTTGGTATGCATTCGTGGTCCCTGTGAAGGAGCTGGCATGTCCGCTGCGGAGAGCCGCCCGGCCGAGGAGCAGGTCGTCACCTACGAGGTCCGCGGCCCGGTCGCCGTGGTGACGGTGAACCGCCCCCGGTACCGCAACGCGCAGAACTCGAAGGTGACGTACGCCCTCGACGCCGCCTTCACCCGGGCCGTCGACGACGACGCGGTGAAGGTCGTCGTGCTCGCGGGCAGCGGCGAGCACTTCAGCGGCGGCCACGACATCGGCACGCCGGGCCGTGACATCCACGAGAGCTTCGAGCGCAGAGCCGTCATCATGTGGGACCACACCGACAAGGAGGGCGTCGACGCCCGGCTGGCCCGGGAGTCCGAGGTGTACCTGGGGATGTGCCGCCGCTGGCGGGAGATCCCCAAGCCGATGATCGCCATGGTCCAGGGCGCGTGCGTCGCCGGCGGGCTGATGCTGGCCTGGTCCTGCGACTTCATCGTCGCCTCGGAGGACGCCTTCTTCTGCGACCCCGTCGTCCGCATGGGCATCCCGGGCGTGGAGTTCTTCGCCCACCCGTGGGTGATGAACCCGCGCGCGGCCAAGGAGTTCCTGTACACCGGAGACCGCTTCAGCGCCCAGCGCGCGCACCAGCTCGGCATGGTCAACCATGTGGTGCCACGCGAGGAGCTGGAGTCGGCCGTCTTCGCGCTCGCCGAGCGGATCAGCGCGATGCCCCGTTTCGGCCTCGCGCTCACCAAGCGGGCGATCAACCAGGCCGAGGATCTGCAGGGAATGCGCACCGGCATGGACTCGGTGTTCGGCCTGCACCACGCCGCCCACTCCCACAACGCCGAGGTGAGCGTCGACTCCCTCGCGGGCATGGACGCTCGGGCGATGCGCGACTCGGGACGGCAGACGGCGGGCAACGCCTGAGGCCGGCCCCCGCCCTGCCCGGGGATCCTCCCGTTCTGCCCAGCATCCTTCCCGAAGGGGGACCGATGACGTTCGCACCCACCGAGGAACAGAACGAACTCGCCGTGACCGTACGGCGGCTGCTGGAGCGCCGCAGCGACACTGGTGCGGTGCGGGCCGCCGTCGCACGGGCCCCGGGCTACGACACGGCCCTGTGGCGCACCCTGTGCGAACAGGTGGGTGCGGCGGCCCTGGCCGTCCCGGAGCGCTACGGCGGCGCGGGTTTCACCCTGTTCGAAACGCACGTGGTGCTGGAGCAGTTGGGCGCGGCGCTGACCCCCTCTCCGCTGCTCGGCTCCGGTGTGCTCGCGGCCCGGGCGCTGCTGCTCAGCGGCGACGAGGCGGCCTGCGAGCGGCTGCTGCCCGGCATCGCCGAGGGCACCTCCGTGGCAGCCCTCTGCTGGGCCGGTGAGGACGGCCACTGGCGCACCGACCGCAGCGACGTGCGCGCAGACTGCGAAAGTGCCTGGTCCCTCACGGGAACGGCCTCCCTGGTCCTGGACGGCGCCGACGCCGACGTCCTGCTGGTGGTGGCCCGGACCGGCCCGGGACAGGTGGGCCTGTTCGAGGTCGACCCCGACGACGAGCGGGTGCGGCGCACCCCGACCCCGGCGATGGACCCGACGCTGAGCCTCGCCAGGATCGAGTTCGACGGGTCGCCCGCGACCCCCCTGACCCTCGACGCGGCCGGTCCGCTCGGCACCCTGTACGACATCGCCGCCGTCGCCGTCACCGCCCTTCAGGTCGGCACCGCCCAGCGGGCCCTCGACATGACGGTCGCCTACAGCAGGGAGCGCGTCCAGTTCGGCCGCCCCATCGGGTCGTTCCAGGCGCTGAAGCACCGTATGGCCGACATGCTGGTCGAGGTCGAGACGGCGAGGTCCGCCTCCTGGGCGGCGGCCCGCGCCGCCGCGGCGGAAGACGACCCGGGGCTGCCGGCACGGGCGGCGCTGGCGAAGGCCTGGTGCTCCGAGGCGCTGAACAAGGTCGCCGCCGAGACCGTCCAGCTGCACGGCGGAATCGCGATCACCTGGGAGCACGACGCCCAGCTCGTGTTCAAGCGGGCCCACGCTCTGTCCCAGCTGTTCGGTCAGCCGCACGAGCACCGGCAGCGGCTCTTCCGCCAGGTCATCGGTGCGGGACCTCGATGAACACCGCCTCGGCCTCGACCGTGCGCACGCCCTCGCACTCGATCCGTCCGGTGACGCCGACCTTGCGTCCGGAGCGCTCCACGATCTCGGAGCGCAGCAGCAGGGTCCGCTCCAGCGGCGTGCGGGCGAGATAGCGCACGGACAGCGACCCGGTCACACACAACAGCCCGGTGGACTGGACCAGGATGCCCAGCATGTTGTCCATCAGCCGGGCGCAGACACCGCCGTGCACCGAGTCGGTGGGGCCCTCGTACAGGGCGTTCACGACGGTGGCGGCCGACGCGCTGCGGCCGTCCGCCGCGAACGACACCTCCAGGGGGAGGTGCACCGGGTTGTACTGGTCGAGGAGCACCCGCGGCACGCCGACGGTCTCCGCCACGGGCAGCGGCACGCACCGGGTCCCGGCCCGCTTCTCCAGGGCCCGGGTCACGGACGCGAGGGTCTCGGTGGCACGGGCCAGCTCGCCGCCGTGGAGGTCGGTCACGGCGACGGCGTGGGCCAGCGCCCGCGTCGCCTCGACGAGGTCCTCCCTCGCCCGGTCCCGCTCCGTCTCCCGTGGCCCACGGCTCACCCCGCTCCCGCTGACGGTCACGCGGACTGCCCGCCGTCGACGACGAAGTCCTGGCCGGTGCAGTAACTCGCCGCGTCACTGGCGAGGAAGGCCACCATGGCGGCCACCTCCGAGGGCGTGCCGACCCGGGGGATGGCCTGCCCGGCGACCGCCCCGCCGCCCGCCCGGGTCTCCTCGCTGATCATCGCGGTGTCGACCGCTCCCGGGCAGACGCAGTTGACCCGGATCCCGTACCCGCCCAGCTCCTTGGCCGCCGACCGGGTGGCGCCGCGCAGCGCCCACTTCGACGCGGAGTAGGCGAGGCCGCCGGGGTAGCCCGTGAGCCCGGCCGTGGAGGCGATGTTGACGATGGAACCGCCGCGCCCGCGCATCAGCGGAAGCACCGCCTGCATACCGAGGACCGCCCCGACGAGGTTGACCCTGAGCGTGGCCGCCAGATTCTCCTCGGACAGCTCGGCGAGCGGTTCCCCGATCGAGATGCCCGCGTTGTTGACCAGGATGTCGACCCGTCCGAAACGGTCCGCGGTCCGGGCCATCGCCGCCGCCCAGGCGCTCTTGTCCCCGACGTCGAGGGGACAGGTCAGGGTGTCGCCCGCGATACGGCCGGCGACCGCCCGCACGCCGCTCTCGTCGAGGTCGGTGAGGACGACGCTCGCGCCGAGTCCGGCCAGGGTCCGCGCGTGCTCCGCGCCCTGTCCCTGGCCGGCTCCGGTGACGAAGGCGATCCTGTCCCTCAGGTCCACGGCCTGCACGACCACTTCCGGGCTCCTCCCGGCCGAAATCCCTCAACCAAGCAATTGCTTGTTAGTCTAACTCCAGGAGCCGTCAGGAGGACCGCCGTGACCTACTCCGTCAACCATGTGGGCATCACCGTCAGCGACCTGGACCGTTCTCTCGACTTCTACGCGCGGATCCTCGGGGGCGAGCGGGTCGGTTCCTGGGAACGCAGCGGCCCGAGGATCGACGCCGTGACCGGATACCCGGGCGTCGTGGTCCGTCAGGCCTTTGTCCGCCTGTCCCGGGGGGCGACACTCATCGAACTGCTCCAGTACGTCGGCGGTTCCCCGGAGGTGACCGACCCGGACCACGGCCGTGCGGGCTCGGTCCATGTGGCCGTCGACGTGGACGGACTCGACGCCCTGCTCGTCCGGCTGCGGGCCGAGGAGGTCGCCGTGCTGTCGGAGCCCGTCACGGCCGGGGAGGGTCCGCTGGAGGGATGCCGTCTCGTCTACGTGCTCGACCCGGACCGGGTCCGGGTCGAACTCGTGGAGCCGCCGGAAGCGGGGAGCGCCCCCTGACCGGGGCCCGGTCCTCTCCCTGTTCAGGTCTCGTCCCGCTCCAGCCGCGCCAGCTCCTCGCCGCTGAGCGCGAGGCCGGCCGCCGCGGCGGAGTCCCGGACCGACTCCGGCCGGCTCGCCCCCGGGATGGGGACCACCACCGGCGACCTGTGCAGCTGCCAGGCGAGCACCACCTGGTACGTGCTGACACCCCGCTCCCGTGCGACGTCCTCGAACGCCGCGTACCGCGCGCCGAGTCCCTTCGCCTGGCGCATCCCGCCGAACGGCCCCCAGGCCAGGAACGTCAGTCCGAGTTCCTCGCACAGCGCGATCTCCGGTTCGCTGGAGCGGAACCCCGGCGAGTACTCGTTCTCCACCGCGACCAGCGTGTCGCCGAGGATCCCGTGCGCCAGCCGGATCTGCTCCGGGTTCGCGTTGGAGATCCCGGCGTGCCGGATCAGCCCCGCCTCGTACAGATCGCGCAGCCCGCCCATGGTCTCGGCGTAGGGGACCTTCGGGTCGGGCCGGTGGTGCAGGTACAGCGGCAGGGCCTCCAGCCCCAGGCGGCGCAGCGAGTCCTCGCACGCGCGGCGCAGGTGCTCGGGCCGGCCGTCGACGTCCCACTCCTGGTCGCCGGGCCTGAGATGGCCGCCCTTCGTCGCCACTACCACGTGATCGACCGGACCCGGGTGGTCCGCGAGGGCCTTGGCCAGCATCGACTCGTTCACGCCGTACCCCGCCGCGGGGCCGTACACGTCCGCGGTGTCGAAGAGCGTCACCCCGGCGTCCAGGGCCGCGTGCACCGTACGGACCGCCCGTGCCTCGTCGTAGCCGGGCACCTGGGTCAGGGTCATCGCGCCCATGCCCACCGGGAAGACCCGGGTCCCGCCCAGGGTTCGCGTCCTCGGACTGGAGTCGGTCATCTCTGTCTCCTTCGCGGGTGCTCCGCCTGTTCCCGGTCGCCGGGCAGTCATCGGTCGGCCCGAGTCAACCTAACAATTGCTTCGTCACCAAGCAAGCGCTAGGTTAATTCGGGAACTTCGAGCCTTCCGGGCGTGAGAGGAAGTGTCCATGGGTGACAAAGCGATGTCCCTGGAGGACTTCGCCGGGACCGTCGAGTCGGGCATGACGGTCGGCATCGGCGGCTGGGGATCACGGCGCAAACCGATGGCGCTGGTGCGTGAACTGCTGCGCACCGACGTCCGCGACCTGACCGTCGTCACGTTCGGCGGCCCGGACGTGGGACTGCTGTGCGCGGCGGGCCGGGTCCGCAAGCTGGTCTACGGCTTCGTCTCGCTGGACAGCATCGCGCTCGACCCGCACTTCCGGGCCGTGCGGGAGCGGGGCGCCGTCGAGACCGCGGAGTACGACGAGGGCATGTTCGTCACCGGGCTGCGCGCCGCCGCGAACCGGCTGGACTTCCTGCCCACCCGGGCCGGCCTCGGCTCCGACGTCCTCACGATGAACCCCGACCTGGTGACGATCGCCTCCCCGTACTCCGACGACGAGTACGTGGCGATGAAGGCCCTGCGGCTCGACGTGGCCCTGGTGCACGTCAACCGCGCCGACGCCGCGGGCAACGCGCAATACCTGGGCCCGGACCCGTACTTCGACGACCTGTTCGCGATGGCCGCCGACCGCTGCTTCGTCAGCACCGAGCGGATCGTCGGGCCCGGGGAACTGCTCGCCGCCGCCCCCGCGCAGTCGGTGCTGATCAGCCGCCTCTTCGTGAACGGGGTGATCGAGGCGCCGCGGGGCGCGCACTTCACCTCGTGCGAACCCGACTACGGGCGGGACGAGACCTTCCAGGCGCACTACGCGGCGGCGGCGCGGGACACCGGGTCCTGGGAGCTGTTCCGCAAGACGTTCCTCGACGGCGACGAGCAGGCGTACCAGGCGGCCGTGGCGGACTTCCACGCCCGGCGCGACGGACAGGAGGAGGGCCGATGACGGAGATCACCCGGGCCGAGGTGTGCGCCGCCGCGTGCGCCGACGCGTGGCGCGACGCCGGTGAGGTGCTGGCGCACGCGGTCGGTGTGGTGCCCTCGATCGGGGCGCGGCTCGCCCGGCTGACGACCAGCCCGGACCTGATCCTCACCGACGGCGAGGCGTACTTCATGAGCGAGCCGCCGCCGCTCGGCCGGACCGCCGCCGACGGGGGCGTGGTCGAGGGCTGGGTGCCCTACCGGCGGGTCTTCGACCTTGTCGCCAGTGGGCGCCGGCAGAGCATGATGGGGGCCAGCCAGATCGACCGGTACGGCAACCAGAACATCTCGCTCATCGGCGACTGGCGACGTCCGAAGCGGCAGCTCATCGGGGTGCGCGGGGCGCCCGGCAACACGGCCAACCACCGCACCGACTACTGGGTGGCCCGGCACACGCCCAAGGTCTTCGTCGAGAAGGTGGACGTGGTCTGCGGCGTCGGCAACGACCGCGCCCGCGGCACCAAGGGGCTGGGCTTCCACCACCTGGGCGTGGTGATCACCGACCTCGCGGTCCTCGACTACGACGCGGAGGGGCGCCTGCGCGTACGGTCGCTGCATCCCGGTGTCACCGCGGAAGAGGTCCGGGTGAACACCGGGTTCGAGATCGACACGAGCGGCGCCGGCGAGACCCGTCTGCCAGACCCGGGCGAACTGCGGCTCATCCGCGAGGTGGTCGACCCCCGGGGCCTGCGCGACCGCGAGGTCCCGGTCACCCGGTGACGAGACCGCCGTGCAGCACGCGGAGGTACTGCTCGGCCAGCGCCTCGGCACGGAACTTGCCGCGCGGGCGATACCACCGCACACTGCACCACACGGTGTCCCGGATGAACCGGTACGTCAGGCTCACGTCGACGTCGGCGCGGAAGACCCCGGACCGCTGGCCCGCCGTGAGCGTTCGGAGCCAGATCTTCTCGATCTTCTTTCCCAGCTGGTCGACGTACTCGAAACCGGACTGCCCGACGAGTGTGTCCGCCTCGCTCTGGTAGAGGGCCACGGCCTCCGGCGTCTCATGGATGGTGGTGAAGGCATGGGTGATGAGCTGGTCGAGGACCTCCCTCGGGTCCGTCCCTTCCTTCTCGATCTCCGTGAAGCGCTCGTGGAGCCGGTCCAGGAAACCCCGGAGGATCTCGTCGAGCATGTCCTCCTTCGAGCTGAAGTGGTGGTACAGGCTGCCCGACAGGATGCCCGCCTCGTCGGCGATGTCCCGCACGGTGGTCTGGGTGTACCCGCGGGTGGCGAACAGGCCGGCCGCGATCTGCAGGAGTTCCGCCCTGCGCTCGGAACCGGTGCCGTTCCTGGCCGCCGTCCGTGCCGGGGCTGCCGCTCGGGCGGGGCGTCGTGCCGCCATGTCGTTCGTCCCTTCCGCCGGGGATCGTCCTCCGGCCGGCAAGCATGTGCTCGAATCCTGCCACAGGCCCCGCTCCCCGCCGTCCCACTGAACGGGACGGCGACTTGCGGACCGCTGGCCCGGGCCGTGCACTGCCCAGCATACCTACCAAGCATTTGGTTGTTCGGAGGTCTCGCGTGATCGAAGAGCCGGCTCCCTCGACCGTCCCCGGGCTGCTGGCCCGGGCGGCGGAGCGCCATGGTGACCATCCGGCGGTCGTCGACGGCGCCGTCGAGGTCGGCTACCGGCAGTTGGCCGAACTCGTCGGGCGGACCGCGCGGGCCTGCGCCGCCGTGGGAGTCCGCCCGGGAGACCGGGTCGCGGTGTGGGCCCCCAACCGGCTGGAGTTCATTCTCGCCCTGCTCGGCGCGCAGTGCGCCGGGGCGTCCGTGGTGCCCATGAACACCCGCTACCGCGGTCACGAGGCAGCGGTCGTGCTGCGGCGCTCGCGCGCCTCGGTACTCGTCCTCGCGAACGGCTTCCTCGGCGTCGACTACATGGAGATGCTGAAGACGGCGGCGGCCGGGGAGGCGGCACCGGGCGATACCGGCCCCGTCCCGGGGCTGCCCGCGCTGCGGAACGTGGTGGACATCGCCGCGGACGTGTCCTGCGACGCCGTCCTGTCCTGGGGCGACTTCACCGCGCGCGCGGACGAGGTGCCGCAGGAGGAGGGAGCGCGGATCGCGGCGGCGGTCGGCCCCGACGACATCTGCGACATCATGTTCACCTCCGGCACGACAGGTGTGCCCAAGGGGGTCATGAGCGCCCACCGGCAGACCATCGGGGCGGCCCTGGTCTGGGCCGAGGGCGCGGCCCTGAGCCCCGCCGACCGCTACGCGATCGTCAACCCGTTCTTCCACGGCTTCGGCTACAAGGCCGGTGTGGTCGCCGCCCTCACGGCCGGTGCCACCATCTACCCGGTGGAGACGTTCGACGCGGGCCGCCTCCTGGAACTGATCCGGTCCGCCGGTATCTCCGTGCTCCCGGGCGCGCCGACCGTCTTCGTGTCGCTCCTGGATCACCCCCGGCTGGCAGAACTGCGGCCGTCCACCCTGCGCTTCGCGACCGCCGGGGCCGCCACCGTCCCCGAGTCCCTCTTCCGGCGCATGCGCGAGGAGCTGGGCTTCCAGACCGTGGCGCAGGCGTACGGCCTGACCGAGTGCACCGTGGCCACCGGTTCCCGCCCCGGTGAGGATCCGGCCCACGTGGAGCAGACGACCGGGCCCGCCGTGCCGGGTATCGAGATCCGGGTCGTCGACGCGGACGGTGCGGACGTGGCGACCGGCCAGGACGGCGAGGTCCTGCTGCGCGGCGACAACGTGATGCTCGGCTACTTCGAGGACGAGGCCGCGACCCGGGCGGCGATCGACGCCGACGGCTGGCTGCGTACCGGTGACGTCGGGCGGCTCGACGAGCACGGCTGTCTGAAGATCACCGACCGGATCAAGGACATGATCATCGTCGGCGGCTTCAACGTCTATCCGGCCGAGGTGGAGAACGTCCTGGCCGGACACCCCCTGGTCGCCGAGTCCGCGGTGGTCGGCATGCCCGACGCCAGGCTCGGCTCCGTGCCCTGCGCCTACGTGGTCCCGCGCCGGGGCCCGCAACCGTCGGCGCGGGACGTCATCGCGCACTGCAGGGAACGGCTGGCCAACTTCAAGGTGCCACGCAGGGTGATCGTGGTGCCCGAGCTGCCGAGGAACGCCGCCGGCAAGATCCTCAAGACGGGGCTGCGGGAGCGGCTCGGCTGAACACCGGCTACCCGGCTACCTGGTGACCTGGTGATCGGGCGGCCGGGGTGACCGCTGGACCGTGCGGTGCGGGGCGTATGTGCCGCGTTGCGGGCCGAGCCGTCACCTCGCCATGGCCGGGGACACGGGCGCGCGTCTGTCGTGCGAGCGGGACGCGCGCCGGTCGTGCGGCTGCACCGGTCGATCCGGCCGCTCGGTCTCCATGGCTGCCGGAAACGGCCTGTGCCTGTGCGGGACGGCACGGCGATTGGTCGGCAGACGGCGGACGGCGGACGGCGGACGACCGGCGCGGCGCTGCCGTGCGGCCGACGCTCACCTGGACCGGAGGACAACCGCTGTGCCGCTCAGCCGAGTCGCTCGGTCATCACGACCGCGCATACGGCCCCCGCCCGTCGTCCGGGCGGGACCACCTGACGACGGGCGGCCGGACCACTCCGCGAGCCGCCGGGCAGCCGGTTTCGGCCGAGCTCCCGACCGCCCCGGACGCACGCCCGCCCCCGGCACATGACCCTGCGGGCCCGGCCACCCGCCAACCGCTCAGCCGAGCCGCTCGATCACCATAGCCATGCCCTGGCCCCCGGCCACGCACATGGCCTCCAGGCCGAACCGGCCGTCCCGCTCCCGCAGGGCGTGGATCAGTGTCGTGGTGATCCGGGCCCCCGTCATGCCGAAGGGGTGACCGAGCGCGATCGCGCCGCCGTTGACGTTGACCCGCTCCGGGTCGGCCCCCAACTGCCGTACGGAGGGGATGACCTGGGCCGCGAACGCCTCGTTGAACTCGAACAGGTCGATGTCGCCCACCGTAAGCCCGGCCCGGTGCAGCGCCTCACGGCTCGCCTCCACCGGCCCGAGGCCCATGATCTCCGGGCTGAGCGCGGAGACCCCGGTGGAGACGATCCGCGCCAGCGGGGCGAGGCCCAGCTCGCTCGCGCGGCGGTCGCTCATCACGACCAGGGCCGCCGCCCCGTCGTTCAGCGGGCAGCAGTTGGCGGCGGTGACGGTCCCGTCCGGCCGGAACACCGGCTTGAGCGCCGACACCTTCTCCAGCGTCACCCCCTTGCGGGGCCCGTCGTCGGCGGCGACCACGCTGCCGTCCGGAAGGGTCACCGGCGTGATGTCCCGCTTCCAGAAGCCCCGCGCGTCGGCCGCCTCCGCCAACTGCTGGCTGCGGACCGCGAACTCGTCCTGCTCGCGCCGTGACACCCCGCACATCAGCGCCACGTTCTCGGCGGTGTCGCCCATCCCGATGTAGACGTCGGGCAGGTCACCGGCAACCCGCGGATCGGCCCAGTCCGTACCCTCGCCCGCGGCGCGGCGGGCGGTGCGCTCGGCGGCCCGCGCGTACACCGGGTTGCGGGTGTCCGGCATCCCGTCGGCCTTGCCTTTGCCGAACCGGGAGACCATCTCCACTCCGGCCGACACGAACACCTCGCCCTCTCCCGCCCTGATGGCGTGGAAGGCCATCCGGGTCGTCTGCAGCGACGAGGAGCAGTACCGCTGCACCGTGGTGCCCGGCACGGTGTCGAGGCCGAGCCGCAGCGCGGTCATCCGGGCCAGGTTGTAGCCCTGTTCGCCGGCCGGCTGCGCACAGCCCAGCATCAGGTCGGCGACCTCGGACGGATCGAGCGCGGGCACCTCGGCGAGCGCGGCCCCGACGATCTGTGCGGCGATGTCGTCGGGGCGCAGATCCCTGAGCGACCCCTTGTGCGCCCGCCCGATGGGGGAGCGCGCGGCGGACACGATCACTGCTTCGGGCATGGGGACTCCCCTTGGTGGTCGGGATTCATCGTTCGCGTGACCTCGCGGCCAGCACACCGGTGTTGGGCGAGTGCTGGAGGAAGGCCGGCCACTCGCCCCCGCCGTCCACGTTCAGCACGGCGCCGGTGATGTGCGCGGCGAGCGGGGAGGCGAGCAGCAGACAGGCCCCGCCGATGTCGTCGGGCCGGGCGAAGACCCCGCGCGGGATGGTCGCCGCGACGCGGGCGGTCTGCTCCGCGTCGCCGTAGTGGTCCGTCGACCCCGGTGTCGCCACCAGCCCGCAGCTGACCGCGTTGACCCGCACCCGGGGCGCCCACTCCACGGCCAGGGTGGTGGTCAGGCTCTCCAGGGCCGCCTTCGCCGCGCCGTAGACGGCGGACCCGGGGCTGGGCCGCCGGGCGCTGATGGAGCTGATGTTGAGCACCACGCCGCCGTCGTCCTGGGCGTCCATGACCGGGAAGACCGCGCGGCTGACGAAGACCGGGGCGAGGAAGTTGAGGTCGGTGACCTTGCGGTGGAAGCGGGGCGAGGCGGAGGCGAAGTCGGCGAACGGCGCGCCGCCCGCGTTGTTGACCGCGACGTCGATCCGGCCCCGGCGGGCCGTGATGTCCTGGACCCACCGGTCGACCTGGTCCGGGTCGCGTACGTCGACCTTGCTGAAGTGCGCCGCCCGGTCCTCGACCGTTCGGGCGGCGCCCGGCGTGCCGCGCCCGCAGGTCTCGACCTGCGCGCCCGCCCTCAGGAACACCTCCACGATGCCCTCACCCACGCCCCTGGCCCCACCTGTGACCAGGACGACCTTCCCCGACATGTCCAACTGGATCGGCATGGCGACACCCTAGCGACGAAGACCAATCAAGCGCTAGGTAGGTACGCTAAAGCGACCAAGCATTTGCTTGGCTCAGGTTGTCATGGCGAGGGACGCTCCCGGTCGTCGGGACCTGTCGTGGCAGGCGGGCCGTCCCGGTCCGACACTCGCCCCAGCGGCCTGTTCGTCCGTACCTGCCACCGCCCGGAGGAGTCGCCATGACGCCCGCTCCCGTCCCGCCGCCCGAGCACGGGCCCACCGACCACGCGCGCGCGGACGGCGCGGAACTGCGCGCCCTGGCCGAGCGCTACGCGGCGGCGCTGGATCGCGGGGACCGCGAGGACTACCTCTCCGTGTTCACCCGGGACGGCGTCGTGGTGATCCACGGCCCGGACGGATCCGTGGTGCAGGAGCGCCGGGGGCCGGCGGAACTCCTCAAGGAGTTCGACGACCTCGGCGGGTTCGACCGGGTCCACCACCTCGTCGGCGGACATGTGGCGGAGGTGACCGACAGCGGCGGATCGGCCACCGCGATGGTCGCTGCGGAGGCACATCACCACAGCAGGGGGACCGACGGGAACGCCACCGATCTGTACTGCCCGGTCCGCTACCGCGACACCTGCGTCCGTACGCCCGAGGGCTGGCGGATCGCCCGCCGGGAGGTCTTCCCGCTCTGGTACGACCTGCGCACCGTCACCGCGCCCCGCTGGTGAAACCGGCCCCGCACATCGCTCCCTCCCCAGCCACCCGCACGACCGAGGAGTCACGGACATGACCGACGAGGAGACGACCACCGACTGGGACGAGGAGTGCGACGTCCTCGTGATCGGCTCCGGCGGAGGCGGGCTGACCGGTGCCTGCACGACCGCCGCCGCCGGGCTCGACACGCTGGTGGTCGAGAAGACCGGCCACTACGGCGGAACCACCGCGTATGCCGGCGCCTGCCTGTGGCTGCCCGGCAACGCGGCCCAGGCGAGAGCCGGGGTCGAGGACTCGGCCGAACTGGGCAGGGCCTACTTCCGGGCGGTCGTCGGCGACAGCACCCCGGCCGACCTGCAGGACGCGTACATCGACAACGCGGGCCCGACGGTCGACTTCCTGGAGCGTGACCACGACGTCCTCTTCGAACACCGGCCGTTCCCCGACTACTTCGACGCCCCCGGCCGGTTCCCGCTCGGGCGCGGTGTGTTCCCCGTGGAGTACCCGGCACCGGAGGCCGGCGACGACCTGCTGGCGGCGGTCCGGCCCGCGGCCTGGGAGGAGCGCCTCGGCGTCCGGGGCCCGGAGGGACCGTTCACGGACGGACGCGCGCTGATCGCCCGGCTGCTGGTGGCCCTGCGGGCGACCGGGCACGGCAGGACGCGCCTGCGCACCGCCCTGACCGCCCTGGTCACGGACGCCGACGGGGCCGTCACCGGCGCGGAGCTGAGCACCTCCGGCGGAGAGGGGACGCTGCGCGTCCGTGCCCGCAGGGGTGTCCTCCTCGCGGCCGGCGGCTTCGAGGCCAGTCACCGGCTGCGGCGCGAGTGGCAGCGACTGCCCGGCGCCGACTGGACGATGGGCGCTCCCGGCGCGAACACGGGCGACGCCATCCTCGCCGCCCAGGCGATCGGGGCCGACACGGCGCTGCTCGCCGAGTCCTGGTGGTGTCCGTCGGTGCTCTTCCCGGACGGCTCGGCCAACTTCGCCCTGGGCTTCCGCGGCGGAGTGTTCGTCGACCGCCACGGCCGCCGCTTCGCCAACGAGTGCCTGCCCTACGACCGCATGGGCCGCGCGATGCTCGCCGCCGACGTCGGCAACTCGCCGGACCGGCCGGTGTGGTGGGTCTTCGACGGCCGTTGGGGAGAGGAACCGCCCGGTATCGTCGTGGTCCCGGCCGACCGCAAGTCTTTCGCGGAGGCGGGTCTCTGGCACACCGCCGACACCCTGGACGAACTGGCCGCGGCCACCGGAATCGACGCCACAGGGCTCGCTGGGACAGTCCGTGCCTTCAACGCCTACGCGGCCGACGGGGCCGACGCCGACCACCACCGGGGCGAGGACCCGTACGACCGCTTCTTCGCCGACGGCACCGGGCCCAACCCGTGCCTCGTGCCGGTCGACCAGGGCCCCTTCCACGCGGTGCGGCTCGTGCTGGGCGACCTCGGCACCAAGGGAGGACTGCGCACGGACACCGCGGCCCGGGTCCTGCGCGCGGACGGGGCGGTGATTCCGGGTCTCTACGCCACCGGCAACACCATGGCCTCGGTGGCGGGCCCGTACTACCCCGGGCCCGGGGCGCCGATCGGCTCGGCGATGGTCTTCGGACACCTCGCCGGGCGTCACCTGGCCGGCCGCGGAGCCCGGCTCCTGGCGGATTCCGCAGCGGAGCACGGGAGGGCGTGACCGGGCCGCGGCGTGAGTCCGCCGCGAACGGTCCGAGGCCGAACCGGGGAGCGTGCGGGATCGGCCGACACCGGCGCGGTGGACGCGGTCGACGAGCGACGGGCGGTGCGCGGCCAGCCGGAGCCGGGTTGCCGCGAACCGCCCGTCGACCCCTCGCAGCGGACCGGCGGGCGAGGGGCCGGAGCGGGGAAGCGGGGCGGGCCCTCAGTCGTCGAGGGCGCGGAACACCACGTCGAGGAAGGTGTCGAGGGACTGGAGGTAGGCGCTGTGGGCGGCGCCCTCCAGGATGGTGAGTTCGGCATGGGGGAGGAGCGTCGCCAGGTTCCTGGCGGGAGCCGCCGCGAAGTCCAGGTCGCCGACGGCGATGTGGACGGGGTCGGCGATGGTCCGCAGCCGGTCGCCGAAGTCCTCGTCGAAGAACTCCGCGGCGCCGGGGGAGAGGGGGCGGGGGTGCCGGGTGGCCTCGATGCTGGTCGCGGTGGACCGGACGCGTGAGTACTGCGCGGGCACCTCCGGGTGACCCGCGGCCCAGTCCGCCTCGAAGCCGCGGGAGTCGATCCACAGCCCGTCCACCAGCGGGTTCATCGGGTGGTCGCCGGTGAGGGGCCAGCCCATCCCGGTCACGACGAGCGAGGCGGCCCGGCCGGGGTTGCGGACCGCCCACCGCAGGACGGTCATCGCGCCCTGGGACTGCCCGACCAGGACCGGGCGCTGCAGGCCCAGGGCGCCGAGGAAGCCGTCGAGTTCCTCGCGCCGGTCGGGCTCGGGCACGTCCCGCGGCGAGTTGCTGGAGAAACCGTGGTTGACGCTGTCGTAGGCGATGACCCGGCAGTGCTTCGAGAGCCGTGTGATGTGCCAGTCCCAACAGGCCGCGGACGCCGAGCGCCCGTGCAGCAGCACGACGGGACGGCCCTCGCCCTGGTCGGTGTAGTGGATGTCGGTTCCGTCGATCTGCACAAAGGGCACGGGGATTCCGCCTAACGCGCTTGTGCGGCGCGGCGGGCTTCCCGGCGCGTCCGCTGCTGATCGGGGTCGAGGACGGGAGCGGCGAGGCAGAGCCGCTCGGTGTACGGGTCCTCGGGGTGGTCCAGCACCCGCTGGGTCGTTCCCTGCTCGACCAGACGGCCGTGTTCGAGGACGACGACGCGCCGGCAGAGGTGACGGACCACGGAGAGGTCGTGGGTGATGAACAGATAGGACAGTTCGTGATCGGTCTGGAGGTCGGTGAGCAGGTTGATCACCTGTGCCTGCACCGAGAGGTCGAGCGCCGACACCACCTCGTCGCAGATGATCAGCGACGGGCCGGGCAGCACCGCCCGGGCGATGGCGATGCGCTGGCGCTGGCCGCCGGAGAACTGCCGCGGGTACCGGTCGAACGCGGTGGGGTCCAGCCCGACCCGGGTGAGCAGGTCCGCCGCGCGAGAGCGCGCCTGCGGGCTGTGCTCCTCACCGGAGGCCGCCAGGGTCTCCAGGATGCTCTGCCCCACGGTCCGGTGGGGGTTCAGCGAACTGTAGGGGTCCTGGAAGACGACCTGGATCTCCCGGCTCAGTGCACGCCGCTCCCGCGCGGTCGCGGAGGTGATGTCCCGCCCCCGCCAGCGGACGGTCCCGCTCACCACGGGTGCCAGCCCGAGGACCGCCTTGCCCAGGGTCGACTTCCCGGAGCCCGACTCGCCGACGATACCCAGGGTCTCGCCGGGGCCGAGACTGAGGGAGATGTCCCGCAGGGCGGGGGCGGCGCTACGGCGCCGGCGGCCCCGGTAGGTCACCGTCAGCGACCCGATCTCCAGCAGTGGTTCGGTCATGCCCGGCTCCTGACCAGATCGACGGGGACGGGGTGCAGACACCGCACCCGGCGGTCCTCACTGTCCGCCGTCGTGACGGCGGACTCCCGGCAGTCCGCCTCGGCGAAGGCGCAGCGGTCGGCGAACCGGCAGGACACCGGCCAGTCGCCCGGGTCCGGGACGAGGCCCGGGATGGTGGGCAGCCGCCCGCCGACGGTGGACTCGGAGGGGTTGGACTCCAGCAGGGCCCGGGAGTACGGGTGCCGGGGCGAGGCCACGAGATCCGCGACCCGGGCCTCCTCCACCACCTGGCCCGCGTACATCACCACGGCCCGGTCGCAGGCGTCGGCGAGGACCCCCCAGTCGTGGGTGACCAGGATCATCGCCATACCCGTCTCCTCACGGATGTCCCGCAGGAGATCCAGGATCTCGGCCTGCACGGTGACGTCGAGGGCCGTGGTGGGCTCGTCGGCGATCAGCAGCTGGGGCCTGCCCGCCAGCGCGCGGGCGATCGCAACCCGCTGGGCCATCCCGCCCGAGAGTTCGTGCGGATACGACCGGGCCACCCGGTCCGGATCCGGCAGACGTACCTGCTTCAGCAGCTCCAGCGTGATGCGTCGGGCTTCCCGTCGGCCCACCCCGCGGTGGTGGCGTACGGCCTCGGCGAGCTGCTGGCCCGCGGTGAACGACGGGTCGAGGCTGGAGACGGGTTCCTGCGAGATGTAGCCGATCCTGCGGCCGCGGACCCGGTTGATCTCCCGGTCGTCGAGCGCCATCATGTCCTCGCCTTCGAGGAGACAGACAGCGGCGGCGATCCGCGAACCGGGCGGGGTCACCCGCAGCAGCGCGGTGACGGCCGTGGTCTTCCCGCAGCCCGACTCGCCGACGATACCCAGGGCCTCGCCCGGCGCGACGTCGAAGCTGACACCGTCCACGAGAGTGGTCCGCCCGTCGTCCACGGTCACGGAGAGATCGCGGACGCAGAGCAGCGCCTCGGGGACCGGAGGCTGCGAGGAGGCGGGCAGCGACCGGGTCGGAACCCGCATCGACCGCCAGGTCAGTTCCAGGCCGGCGTGCCGTGTCGAGCGGCCGGAGTAGGCGTCGCGGACGGCGTTGCCGAGCAGCCCCAGCGCGAGGCAGACCACGACCAGGGTCCCGCCGGTGGGAACGAGCATCCACGGGTTCTCGGTCATCACGTTCTGCGCGTCGGTGATCATGTTGCCCCAGTTCGGCTGGGGAGGCTGCACGCCGAGACCGAGGAAGCCCAGGCCGGCCTCGGTCAGGATGGCCGTCGCGGCGAACAGCATCACCTGGGTGAGGGCCGGACCGGCCACGGCGGGAAGGATGTGCCGACGGCGCACCTGTCCCGGAGTCAGTCCGGCCACACGTGCCGCGGTCACGAAGAGTTCCGTACGGGCCTCGGCGGACGCCGCGCGCACCACCCGGATGAGAACGGGCGAGGCGAGGACACCCAGGGTGAGCATGGCGGCCGTCTCGTTGGAACCGAAGATCGCCAGCACCACCAGGAGGATGATGAGACCCGGGCTGGCCTGGACCAGTTCGGTCACCCGCATCACCACGGTGTCCAGGCGCCCCCCGCTGGAGCCGGAGACCAGACCGACCGTCACACCGATCACGGTGAAGACGGCCACCGCCACGAGGGCTCCGGTGAGGGTCACCTGGCCGCCGTACAGCAGACGGCTGAGCACGTCGCGGCCGAGCGAGTCGGTGCCCAGCAGGTGGGCCCCGGAAGGCGGCGCGTTCACCGCGCCGTAGTCCTGTGCCAGCGGGGAGTAGGGCGCGACGAGCCCGGCCAGGGCGCAGCCGAGGACGACGAGGGTCAGGACGGCCAGCGAGCCCACGGCGCTGGGGCGTCGGAGCGCGGCCCGCAGGAAGTGCGGCCGGGCCTGCTGTCCGGTCGGCCCGGCCGGGCCGACCGGTTCGGTGTCGAGGGTCATGCGGCATCCACTCTCGGGTTGAGCGCGGCCTGTGCCAGGTCGGTCAGGAGGTTGACGAGGATGACGATCACGGTGAAGTAGACGACCACGCCCTGGATCACCGGCAGGTCGTGCCTGGTGGTCGCCTCGACGGCCAGTGTGCCGAGGCCGGCCATGCCGAAGATGGCCTCCATCAGGACCGTTCCGCCCAGGAGCGAGACGACGAGGAGTCCCGACAGAGTCACGACGGGTCCGGAGGCGTTCTTCAGGACATGGCGGAACAGCAGCGACCGCGTCGGCAGGCCGTTCGCCCGCAGCGCGCGGACGAAGTCGCTCTGGAACGTCACCACCATCTGGCCGCGCGTCTGCAGGGCGAGGCCCGCCACGCTGCTCGTCGCCAGACAGACGACGGGCAGCACCAGCGAACTCAGCCACACGGACGGGGACAGTGCGAACGGCACGTACCCCGAAGCCGGGAACAGGGGCAGCCACACGGCGAAGGCCACCACGAGCAGGGCGGCGAACCAGAAACTCGGCACCGCCATCGCCATCAGGGAGGACGCGTCGACCAGCCGCGCCGCCGCACCTCCCCGGATGGCCGACACCGCGCCCAGCAGGATCCCGAGGGCCACGGAGACCACAAGGGTCAGCAGGGTCAGGGACAGTGTCACGGGCAGTCGCGAGGACAGCATCGAGGTGACGCTCTCGTGGCTGTAGAGCGAGTTACCGAGATCACCGCGCAGCGCGTGACTCAGCCAGTTCCAGTACTGCTCGGGCAGCGGGACGTCGAGGCCGAGCTGCCGGGTGACCTCCGCCCGCTGGGCGTCGGTGGCACCGGTGCCCAGGATGACCCCGGCGACGTCACCGGGGCCCAGTGAGGCCAGCACGAAACTGATCAGGGAGACCATCAGCAGCAGCGGCACCGACCAGGCGAGCCGCCGTGCCATCACGGACGCGAGACGCATTTGTTGACTCCACTGACTGTCAGGAGCTGGGCTTCCAATTCAGGACGTCGTACTCGCCGTAGCTGCCGAAGCGGCCGAGGCCGTCGACCCCCTTGGCGAAGAGATACCGCTCGACGGACGCGACCGGTACGAACAGCGCGGCGTCGTGGACCACCTGGCCGACGTTCTTCGCGGCCTCGGCGGTCTCGCCGGATCCGGCCTTCGCGTACTGTGCGAACGCGTCGTTCACTGCGGGTTCCGTGACACCGAACGGATTGAACACCGCCTTGCGCGTCAGCTGTGCGGCCATCTCGCTCAGCGGCATGCTGACCGCGAAGGTGATGGCGGAGAACTTGCCCGCGGCCAGGGAGCCGAACATCTCGCTCGGCTGGTTGTCGAAGGTGCGCAGCGACACCTTGACACCGACCTTGGCCCACTGCTCGACCAGGATCTGGGAGACCTCGGCGTCCCGGTTGTCGGTGTTGGTCGCCAGGGCGAGGGTGAATCCCTTGCCGACACCCGCCTCGTCGAGCAGCTTCTTCGCCTGGGCGGGGTCGTACGGGTATGCCGGGACGGCGTCGGAGTAGCCCTCGGCTCCGGGCGAGGCGAACTGGGAGAGCGGTCGGTACGCCTTGCCGAGCGTGGTCGCGATGGCCTTGCGGTCGATCGCGAGGTTGAGGGCCTTGCGCACCCGGGGGTCGGCCATGGCCGGGGCGACCTGGCCCTTGCCGTCCAGGAGCCAGACCATGATGGACACCTTGCCACCGGCGACCACGTCCAGACCGGCCGACTCGGCCTGGTCCACCTGCGACTGCTCGGTCACGGTGCTGACGTCGATCTGGCCCGTCCGCAGGGCGCTGAGGGCCGTCTTGCTGTCGCCGATGATCCGCACGACGATCTTCTTGTAGTGCTGCGCCTTCGGGTTCCAGTACTTGTCGTTCTTGACGAACGTGTAGCGGTCGCCGGACACCGACTGTCCCTTGTCCAGGGTGTAGGCGCCGGCGCCGAAGGTGGCCGTGCCCAGCGCCGACGTCTTCTTGAGGCCGGCGGGGCTGATGACGTCGCCGTAGTTGGTCAGCTGGCTGAAGACGCGCGGGGCGTTGGGGGTGGGCTGCGAGAAGGCGATCCGTACGGTCCGCGCGTCCGGCGCGCTCACGTCGGACACCGTCTCGATCGTGGAGTGGGACGGGCTCGGTGTGGCGATGAAGTACTTCAGTGTCCTGACGACGGCGTCGGCGGTCACGGGCGTTCCGTCGGCGAAGGTCGCGCCCTCGCGCAGGGTCATCTCGAACGCCTTGTTGTCGGTACCCGTGTACTTCCAGGATGCGGCGAGGGCCGGGGCGAAGGAACCGTCGGCGTTGGTGCGGATCAGCGGCTCGTAGGAGAGCCACTGCACCAACTGCTGGGGGCCGGAACCGTTCTTGGCCGGATCGAGGCTCTGGGGGTCGCCGTTGATGGCGATCGTCAGGGTGTCGGCGCCGCCGGCGCTCACGCCACCGCCCGCGCACGCGGTCGATGCGAAGGCGATCCCGACTGCTGTCGCGGCGGCAAGGAGAGCGCGGCGCGATCTGTTCGTAGGAGCAGCCATTGGTCCTCATTTCCGAACATCCAGCACCTCGCCCGTGAGGTGAACTGGGATGGTCAGCATGCACACTCCTGCATGAAATGCGCAAGGCATCGGTCGCATTTTGCGTTATTCGCGCAGGCAAGCTTGATCGTGGTGCGCTATTCACGCATGGGGCGGGTTGAGGCGGGGCCCCCGAACCCTCCCGAGCCGGTGCGGCGGCGGAGCGGGACGAGGTCGACGGACACTGGTTTCCGGCCGCTGTGCGGCGCGGAGAAGCCTCGGCACGGCCGCGCCGAGGTGTCGACCGCGCGCTGGAGGCGTCCGCGGCGGCGATGGCTTACGAGGGGGTGTTCCCCTCCGTAACGGCGACGCCCGGTGTCGTGGCGTCGGTCTTTCGTGGTCGGCTGCGCTGCCCGCGGTTCGGCGCGGGCTTCGGTGATCCCGTCAGGAGTGGGGGTGGATGCCTCTGTGGCGGGACGCCCGTCCGGTCACCGGGGGAGCGGCTCGACGGCGGCCTGCGCGGCCGGGTCCTCGGGTGCGGGCTCGACCAGCACCACGCGCACGCCCCGTTCCCGCAGTGCGGCGAGGCTGCCCGGATCCGCCGTCGCGTCGGTCACCAGGGTCCAGCCGGGTGGCAGGGAGGCCCAGGCGTGAAACGGGCGCAGGCCGAGTTTCGCCGCGTGCGCAAGGACGTAGACGTGTTCGGCCCGTCGGGCCATCAGTTCCTTGAGCCGGGTCTGCCGCAGGTCTGCCTCGCAGATGCCGTACTCGGCGGTGACTCCGTCCGTCCCGAGAAAGACGCGGTCGAAGGTCATCCGTTCCAGTGCGGCCTCGGTCAGGGGACCGACGAAGCCCTGACTGAGGGGACGCAGTGTGCCGCCGAGACACTCCACATGGACCCCGGGCGCGTCGGACAGTTCCTGAAGGGCCGTCACGCCGGTCGTGGCCACCGTCAGGCCCTTGGCCGTGCGCAGTTCGTGGGCGAGCGCGCCCACGGTCGAACCGGCGTCCAGCAGAACCGTCTCCCCGGCGCCGATCTGGGAGGCGGCCCAACGGGCGATGGCCCACTTGGCCTCGTACGCCTCACCGATGCGCTGGCGCAGGGACGCCTCGGGGTGGGCGGAGAGCGACACCGCCCCGCCGTAGGTGCGTGCGAGATGCCCCTCCGCGGTCAGCTTGGCCAGGTCGCGGCGGATGGTCGAGGCCGTGACGCCCAGGGTCTGCGAGAGCTCCTCCACGCTGGCCAGTCCCGTGGTGGTGGCCAGCTTGAGGATACGGTCACGCCGGGCCTGGGACGCGGTGGGCATGCGGTCGTCTCCCTTTCGGCACCAGGGACTGGCGCGGTGATGGTCAGCGGGCGGTCGCGAATCCGGTGGACATCTCTGCGGCCTGGCGCAGTGCTTCCAGCATGCTACCGGCCTCCGCGAGACCCTTTCCGGCGATGTCGAAGGCGGTGCCGTGGTCGACGGACGTACGGATCACGGGCAGGCCGACGGTGAGGTTCACCCCGGCCTCGATGCCCAGCACCTTCACCGGCCCGTGCCCCTGGTCGTGGTACATGGCCACGATGAGGTCGTAGTCTCCGCGCGAGGCGAGGAAGAAGGCGGTGTCCGCGGGGAGCGGCCCGCGGGCGTCGATGCCCTCGGCGCGGACGGCCTCCAGCGCGGGGACGATCTTCTCCTCCTCCTCTCCGTAGCCGAACAGACCGTTCTCGCCCGCGTGCGGATTGATTCCGCAGACCCCGATGACCGGCTGCGGAACCCCGGCACCGACCATGGCCTCGTGGCCCCTGCGCACGGTCCGCGCCACGAGCCCGGGTTCTATGCGGTGCACGGCGTCGATGAGGCCGACGTGCGTGGTGACGTGGATGACCTTGACCTTCTCCGTGGAGAGCATCATGGACACCTCGTCGGTGCCGGTGAGGTGGGCCAGCAGTTCGGTGTGGCCGGGGTAGAGGTGTCCGGCGGCGTGCAGCGCCTCCTTGTTCAGGGGTGCGGTGCAGATGGCCTGTACCTCGCCGGCCACCGCGAGTTCGGCGGCCCGCTTCACGTACTCGTACGCCGCGTTGCCGGCCACCGGCGACAGTGCCCCCCAGGGCAGGTCGGCCGGGAGCAGTCCGAGGTCGACCACGTTGACGCGGCGGGGGAGGAACTCCGCGTCGGCGGGCTCCCTCACGGCGACGACCTCGCAGTCGATGTCCAGGAGCGAGGCCGCCTGACGCAGCCGGTCCGCGTCACCGACGACGACGGGGCGGCAGCGGGCGAGGGTGGCGGCGTCCAGCACGGCGGGGACGACGACCTCCGGACCGATGCCGGCCCCGTCGCCCATGGTCACCGCGATCAGGGGGAGCGTGCGGCTTCCGGCGGTACGTGCGTTCAAGGGGTTCTCCTTGTGGGAGGGGAGGAAGGGGCGGGACTGCGGGAGGGGCCGTGCCGACGGGCACCGCAACGCGTGGTCGTCGGGCCCCGTGCGGCCCGCTAGCGGTAGGGAGAGAGCTCCGCGCCCAGTGCGCGGGCTATGGCCAGCAGGGACCCGGGACCCCCGAAACTGCCGGGGCGGATCACGACCGAGCGGCCGTCGAGGGTGCGCGAGTGCACCGCGCCGTGGTGGATCTCGCGCAGCGGTACGAGTTCACGGACGGCCAGGGCGTCGAGGACCCGGCGGGCCGTCTCGCCTCCCGTCAGGACGAGGTCGGCCGGCGTCCGCAGCGCGGCCACCAGCCGGCCGAGCCCTGCAGCCACGTCTGCGGAGGCACCGGAGCCGAGGCCGCCTGAGCCGTCGACGCCGAGCACGGTGACATGTCCCGGGGCCAGCGGGACATCGGGCGCCCGGCCCTCGGCCGCCGTACGCAGAAGGTCCGGGGATACCGCCACATGCCGGGCGCCCGCTGCCGTGAGTTGCGCGATCTGCGCAGCCGCTATGGGTTCGGCTGTCCCCACCACCGCGAGGACGGGGCGGCGCGCCGCCGTACCCGCCGCTTCCGACGGGCCGTGCGTGCCGGAGCGGCCGTGCGCTGCCGCCGGGTCGGCCGGGGCGTGTCCCGCGAGGACGGCCTCCCCGTCGGCGGGGTCGGCCGGGTGGCGCATTGGTCCCGTGCGGGCGAGCGGGTGGTGCGGGCGGGCCGCCGCCCGCCGCCACAGCGCGGCGGCCAGCCCTCCCGTCCCCAGCGGGCGGTATCCGGGCCCCAACAGCAGCACCGCCTCGGCGACGGTGTCCAGGTCGGCGTCCGTCTCCGCGTCGCACACCGGATGGAGTCCGCGCGCGGCGACATCCCGCAACCTGTCGGTGAGCGCGGTCGGCCCTCGCCTCACACAGTCCAGGGGCACCACCTCGGTCACCAGACCGCGCAGGGCCTCGGTCACCGAGGGCGGCGCCGGCCGGCCCTCTGCACGCCAGGCGTCGGTACGGTGCAGCGGCACACCGCCCAGACGGACGACGCCGTCGCGTACGGTGCGGCCCCCGGCCGGCAGCGCGAACGCGACCACCACGGCATGCGCGCCCGCCGCGTAGGCCACCGTCTCGGCGGCGAGGTTGCCGCGCAGCAGGGAGTCGGCCTTCTTGAAGAGCAGTGTGCCGGGGCCGGTTCTGGCGAGTGCAGCGCGCACGGCCCCCGCGGCCTCGGCCGACGGCAGCCGTCGTGAGTCCAGGTCGGCGACCACGACCGGGGGGCCGTCGTCCGCGTCGGGGGGGCCGCCGAGCGGGGCACGGGCACGGAGCCGGCCGCGCGCGACGCCTCCCGCACGGTCTCCGCGCCCGCCCGCGTCGGTGGCGTTCAGGACGAGCCTGACGTGGAGGCCCAGTGCCGCGGCGGTCTCCGCGGCGCCGGACAGGTCGTCCGCCAGAGCGAGGACGCGGCGGCAGTCGGGTCCGCTGCTGTTCCAGGGGGACACAGGCACCTCCTCGGGACTGCTCGGTCGGGCGTGCTGGATTCCGATGATGACATGAGTTGCGTGATTTACGCGAGACATCTTGCGCGCATCGCGCAATCGTGTCACCTTTTTCCGGCTGGGCGACCACCTTCGGACGGGTTGTCCACAGGCATCGGACGCCACCGGACACCGAGGAGGCCGATGATGTCCGATTCCCCCGGAGCGGGCTGTCCGTGCTCGGACTCGGCCGTTCGTGGGCCGTATGGTCGAGGAGTACCCGCCGGGTGTCCGGACGCGCCCGGCGCTCCTGAGCCGTCCCCGGTTCCCCCGGCTCGCGCAGTTGGCGGATCCCCTCCTGCCGGGCGGGATCCGGCTTCCGACGCGTCCATCCCCCGCCCCGTGTCCCCCACCGGAAGGAACGCCCTCGTGACCACCGGCACCCTCCTGCCGAACATCCCCGTCCCGTTGTCCCGGCTGGTACTGGGCACGATGACCTTCGGTGACACCGTGGACCGCGCGGGGGCCGCCGCCATGCTGGACGCGGCCCTGGACGCGGGCCTGACCGGGGTGGACACCGCCAACGGCTACGCGGGCGGCGCGAGTGAGACCATCCTCGCGGAGCTGCTGCCAGGGCGCCGGGACAAGGTGGTCCTGGCCACCAAGGCCGGCATCCCCCACCCCGACCAGGGAGAGAGCGCCCCGCTGTCCGCCGCGGGACTGCGGGCCGCCCTGGAAGGCAGCCTCAAGCGGCTCGCCACCGACCGCGTCGACATCTTCTATCTGCACCAGCCGGACCGGGCGACTCCGCTCGCCGAGACGCTGGCCACCGTCGCCGAGTTCGTCTCCGAGGGCAAGGTGCTCGCGCTGGGTGTCTCCAACCACGCGGCCTGGCAGATCGCGGAGCTGGTCCGGACAGCCGACGAGGCCGGAGCGCCCCGCCCGGTCGTCGCCCAGCAACTGCACAACCTGCTCGCGCGCCGTATCGAGGAGGAGTACGTCGAGTACGCGGCCGTCACCGGTCTGCGCACCATGGTCTACAACCCCCTCGGCGGCGGCCTCCTCACCGGACGGCACCGTTTCGACCAGAACCCCGCCACCGGCCGCTTCGGCGACTCCGGGCTCGCCGCCATGTACCGGCAGCGCTACTGGAACGAGGAACTGTTCCACGCCGTCGCCGACCTGGCCCGCATCGCCGACGGCGCCGGAATCCCCCTCACCGAACTCGCCCTGCGCTGGCTCCTCGACCGCCCCTCCACCGACGCGCTCCTGCTCGGCGGTTCCAGGACCGGGCATCTGCTCGCCAACATCGCCGCCGCCTCGGCCGGACCCCTCCCGGCCGACGTGACCGAGGCATGCGCCCAGGTGGGCGCCCGGCTGCGCGGCCCGATGCCGGCCTACAACCGGTGACGGCCGACCGGCCGACCGCCGAACGGCCGCCCGGTGACGGCCCGGCGACCGCCCGCGTCCGCCCCGGTACCGACCGCCCGTGACCTCGTACGGAGAAGACCCCATGACCCCAGCAGAGTTCGCCGCGGCACTCCGCGGCCGGCAACCCCTCGTCGGCTACTGGTCGCTGCTCGACGCGCCGGTCGCCGCCGAACGTCTGGCGCGGCTCGGCTACGACTACCTCGCCTTCGACGCCCAGCACGGCCTGTTCGGCTACCAGGGCATGCTGAACAACCTCATGGCGGTGGACACCCAGGGCTCCACCGCCGTCGGCATGGTCCGCGTCGAGGCCAACGACCCCGCCCCGATCGGCCGGGCGCTCGACGCGGGCGCCGCCGGGGTCATCGTCCCGCTCGTCGACAGCGCCCGGGACGCCGCGGACGCGGTCGCCGCCGTCCGCTACCCGCCCCTGGGACGCCGCTCCTACGGCCCGATGCGCTCCCAGCTGCGCATCGGCCCCGACCCCGCCGACGCGCACCTGCAGACCGTGGTCCTCGCCATGATCGAGACCGCCGACGGCCTCGCCGACGTCGAGGCGATCTGCGCGACGCCCGGTCTCGACGGTGTCTACGTCGGCCCCTCCGACCTGCGGCTGGCCATCGGCGGCGCCACCACCGGTGACCCGGCCGTCCACGCCGACTTCGAAGCCGCCCTGGCCCGGGTCCGCAAGGCCGCGGAAGCCGCCGGCATCGCCGCCGGAATCCACACCCCCGACGGCGCCACCGCGGCCGTGCGGCTGGCCGAGGGGTTCACCTACGCCACGGTCGCCTGCGACCTCGTCCACCTTCAGCAGATCGCGACGACCCACCTCGAAGCCGCCCGCCAGGGGAACCGGGGCTGACACCCGTGCCGGCCGTTCCACCCGGGCCCGCGCTTCCTCCATGACCGCCCGCCCCCCGTACCACCCCGCGAGACAGCGGTCCCGCAGTCAAGGAGCACCGACCTGATGGACACCCCAACCTCACGGACACCGGCGTCCTCCCCGCGCACCGACGGCGTCGTACGCCCGTGTGACGGCGGTCCGGGCCACGCGGAGGCGTTCCTGTCCGCGCCGGCGGTGCAGAACCACGCCGCCAACCTGACCGTGCTGCCCGACGGCGGTCTCGCCTGTGTCTGGTTCGCCGGTACGCAGGAAGGCGTGTCCGACATCTCCGTGTGGATGTCCAGGCTGGACCCCTCCGGAGACTCCTGGAGCAGGCCGGTCCGGCTCTCCGACGACGCGACGCGTTCCGAGCAGAACCCGCTGCTGTTCCCGGCCCCCTCGGGCGAGCTGTGGCTGCTCTACACCGCGCAGCGGGCCGGCGACCAGGACACCGCCGAGGTACGGATGCGCGTCTCGGCGGACGGAGGCACCACCTGGGACCGGCCCCGCACCCTCTTCCCGGCGACCGACCGCGGCGGGGTGTTCATCCGCCAGCCCATCGTCGTCCCGTCGTCCGGACGGCTGCTGCTGCCCGTCTTCCACTGCGTGGCGGAACCCGGCCGGAAGTGGGTGGGCGACCTGGACACCAGCTCCGTCATGATCAGCGACGACGCGGGGCGCACCTGGCGGGAACGCCCGGTCCCCGGATCGACGGGCCAGGTCCACATGAACGTCCACCCAGTGGGCGACGGCGGTCTGCTCGCCCTGTTCCGCAGCCGCTGGGCGGACCGGATCCACCGCTCCTACTCGTACGACGGCGGGGAGACCTGGACCGAGCCGGAGGCCACGGAGCTGCCCAACAACAACTCCTCCATCCAGTTCGTGCCGCTCGCCGACGGCCGGCTCGCCCTCGTCTACAACCACAGCAGCGCGGCGGACGCCGTGGCCCGCAGGCTCTCGCTGTACGACGAGATCGACGACACCGGCATCGTCGCAGCGACGACGGCCACGGCCCCCGCCCGGCCTCCCGCCACCGGCACGCCGGACACCGGGCACAGGACGGCGTTCTGGGGTGCTCCCCGCGCCCCCCTGTCGCTCGCGCTCTCCCCGGACGGGGGCCGTTCCTGGTCCCGTGCCCTGGACCTGGCCACCGGCGACGGCCACTGCCTCACCAACAACTCCCGGGACCGTCTGAACCGCGAGCTGTCCTACCCGTCCGTCCAGCAGACCCCGGACGGTTCCCTGCACATCGCCTTCACACACTGGCGGCAGGCGATCCGCCACCTCAGGGTCCCGCCGGAGGGAATCCCCTCCGCCTGAAACGGCCGACCGGCGGCGGGGCACGACCCGTGCC
>NZ_JBHUXV010000083.1:0-43022 GCF_042669125.1 Streptomyces sp. NPDC057253
CACCGATGCCTTCCGGTGCCGGGCCCCTTCTTGTGCGTCGGCTCCTGCGGACCCTCAACCGGAGAAGCCGACTTGCGCGAGCCGCAGCGGGCCGCGCAGTCTCAGCCGCACGTCGTGCACGCCCTCGGCGGCGATCGGGGCGCCGACGGGGAGGTAGTCGTACGGCCCGGAACCCGACTCCGCCACCTCCAGTACGGCGAGCAACGGGCCCCCGTCCAAATACAGCTCGACCGCTCCCGCGCCGGCGACCAGGGCCGTCACCTCGGTGACGCCGGAGCCGAAGTCGCAGTCCCGGTAGAGCAGTTCGCCGGTACGGCCCCCGGCCGCCGTCACCGCGTCGCCCGCCGTCCTCGTGCGGTCCACGATCTCCACCCCGCTCTGCTCGTCGAAGTCGGCGCCCGCCAGGCCCCGTTGGAGCAGGGGGCGCGGTGCGCCGGGCTCGCCGTCGAGCAGGACCGTCGTCCGCAGCCGGATGTCCTCGCTGGAGGCACCGGCCAGCAGCTCGTACGGCCCCGGCTCCAGCCGCCACCCGCCTCGCGCCACGTCCCAGAACTCGAAGGCGCCGAGCGGCACTTCGAAGGACAGCTCCCGCCGGGCCCCCGGGGCGAGCGTCACCCGGCGGTGCCCCACCAGTTGGCGGCGCGGGCGGGGCAGGGCCGGGTCGACCGCGCGGAGGTAGAGCTGGGCGACCTCGTCGGCGGTGACGTCACCGGTGTTCGTGATCGTGAACGAGACGTGCGCGGTGCCGTCCTCGACCCGGGTCGCGAGGTCGCCGTAGGAGAAGGACGCGTACGACAGCCCGTGGCCGAACGGGAACAGGGGGGTGCCCTCGAAGTAGAGGTAGGTCTGGCGGCTGCCGATGACGTCGTAGTCGAGGAGGCCGGGCAGGTCGGCGTCGTTCTCGTACCAGGTCTGCGGGAGGCGCCCGGCGGGGGAGACGTCACCGGCCAGGACGCGGGCCAGGGCGGTGCCGGCCGCCTGGCCGCCGTGGGCCGTCCACAGGGTCGCGGCCAGGTCGGACGTGTCGAGCGCGTAGGGGTAGGCCGAGACCAGGGCGAGCACCGTGCGCCGGTTCGCGGCGCGCGCCGCCCGCAGCAGGCGCTCCTGGTGGGCGGGGAGCCGGAGGGAGGCGCGGTCCTCGGTCTCGCGGCCGTTGATGTGCGGGTCGTTGCCCGCGACGACCACGACGACGTCCGCCTCGGACGCGATGCGGGTCACCGCGTCCTCGCCGCGCTCGACGATGATCAGCTCGAAGGTCTCCGCGCTCTTGCCGTTCTCGCCCTTCTCATCGGCAACCTTCACTCCGTCCGCGGCGACAGTGACGTGGCGGCCCGTACCGATGTGCCTGAGGAGGTGTCCCCCCGCGTGCGGTTCCAGGCGGAAGGTCTCCTGGACGACCCAGCCCCCCGGCTGGTCGGCGGAGGCCCGCAGACAGCCGTCCTCGGCGACCGAGAGATAGCGGCCGTCGGGGGCGCGCAGCGTCAGGACGCCCTCGTCCCAGTCGATCAGCGCGAACTCGGTGCCGGTCGCGTCGGTGGTCAGCGGCGGCAGGTCCGTGCGGCCCGCGAGCAGCGCCGGATCCAGGGCACCCTCGGCGCCGCGCACCTCGTCCGCGCCGTCCTCGGCGGCCGGGACATGCAGAAACGCCCCCGTGGAGGTCTTCAGCAGGACCCGGTCCACGCCCTCCGCGAACTCCACCCGCTCGGCGCCGAACCGCTCGTACAGCCCCTCCAGCGGAGTGGAGCGGTGCAGGAGCGTGCCGCTGTACCAGTCGAGCTTGCACTCGTCGGCGAGCAGACCGACCACCGCGATCCGGGAGTCGGGGGCGAGCGGGAGCACACCGTCGTTCCTGAGCAGCACGATCGCCTGCTCGGCGGCCTCTTGGGCGAGCGCCCGGTGCGCCGGGGTGTCGAACTCCCCGCCACCGGCGTGCGGGTCGTGGTGCGGGTCGAACTCGCCGAGCCGGAAGCGGACCGAGAGCTGGCGGCGCACCGCGGTGTCGATGTCGGCCTCGGTCAGCAGGCCCTGCTCGTGGGCCCCGCGGATCCTGCCCACCAACTGCGAGCTGTCCGTGCCGTGGTCGGTGAAGCTGTCGACACCGGCCCTCAGGGCGGCGGCGGTCGCCTCCTCGTGGGTGCCGAAGTAGTGCTCGTGGTCGACCAGGTTGGAGGGCGCGCCCGCGTCCGAGCAGACCAGCAGGTCCTCCTCGGTCCAGGTGCGCAACTGCTCGCGCAGATACGGCGAGACGTGGTTGGGGCGGCCGTTGACCAGGTTGTACGCGGGCATCACCCCGGCCACCGCGCCCGCCTCGACGGCCTCGCGGAAGGCCCGCAGGTCGTACTCGTGCAGCACCCGCGGGCGCACCGAGCTGGACGAGGTGGCCCGGTCCGTCTCGTTGTTGTGGGCCAGCCAGTGCTTGAGCACCGGGGCCGTGCGCCAGTAGGTGGGGTGGTCGCCGCGCAGCCCGCGGGTGTAGGCGGTGGCGATGGCCGAGGTGAGCTTCGGGTCCTCCGAGTAGCCCTCCTCGTTACGGCCCCACAGCGGATGGCGCAGCAGGTTCACCGTCGGCGCCCAGACGTTGAGGCCGACCCGGTCGTCGCGGACACGCATGGCCCGGATCTCCCGGGACACCGCCGCGCCGATCCGCCGTACGAGATCGGTGTTCCAGGTCGCGCCGAGGCCCACCGCCTGCGGGAAGACCGTCGCCGGGCCCATCCACGCGACGCCGTGCAGCGCCTCCTGGCCGGTGCGGAAGGCGGCGATGCCGAGCCGGTCGACGGCGGGGACGAACTGGTGCAGGAAGCCGATCTTCTCGTCGAGGGTCAGCCGCGCCAACAGATCGTCGATGCGCTTCGCGAACGGCAGCTGCGGATCGCGAAATGGCGGAGTGTGCGGCGGGTGTGCGGTCACGTGGGGATCCCCTTGTGATGGATCGGTTCGACGCTTTCGAAGCGCTTCGATGCTGGTTCGACGGTGGGGTGGGTGTCAAGAGATCGACACCGTCACTTCAAGCGGTGCATAAGAAAAGGTCACCTCCCGCGCCCGGGAGGAATCTTGGAAGCGACCCTTGTGCACCCCGGGGGGTTCACTTAACCTCACAGCAACATCGAAGCGCTTCGACTACGGATTCGGTCGGGGGATCGCTTCAGCTCAGCCAGTTCCACTCAAGACACCAAAGCCGACGGCTCCACCGCCGGGTGTCCTGGTGCGCCATGAAGGGTTGACGCAATGACGCCGAATGCCGCTGCCCCCTCCTCGGGTCCCTCCGGGCCCAGCCGGAGAAGCTTCCTCGCCTCGACCGCGGTCGCCACCGCCGCGGTGGCGGGAGGGATGCCGCTGCTGGCCGCCTGCGGCGGTTCGGACAGCGGATCGAAGGAGGGGACCACGTCGGGCAAGGCCGCGGACAGGATGCTCCCGGCCTTCGTCGCCAGCACGGTCGCCCAGCCAGACCTCCCGTCGAAGAACGGCTCGGCCGCAGGCTTCACCGGCAAGGTCGACCTCGCGGCCCTTCGGACCTCGGTCCCGAAGAAGCTCGGCACCGGCGCCCCCTTCAAGATCATGTCGCCGTTCTGGGGCTCCCCGCCGAAGGCCGGCTGCGCCTACTACACGGCGCTCGACGCCGCCGCCGGCACCAAGGTCACCTGGCAGAACCAGGACGGCAACACCTACGGCGAGAAGCTCGGCGCGGTCCTCGCCTCCAGCTCCATACCGGACATGGTGGTGGTGCCGGGCTGGGAGCTGGTCGGCAAGATCGCGAACGCGGTCACCGCGAAGTTCATGGACCTCGGGCCCTATCTGGCGGGCGACAAGGTCAAGAAGTACCCGAACCTGGCCGCGATCCCGTCCGACGCCTGGCGCATGGGCATCTTCGGCGGGGCACTGCGGGGCATCCCGATGCCGGCCGCCACCGCGTCCTTCATCGTGCCCTACTACCGCAAGGACCTCTTCGACAAGAAGGGCTACACCGTCCCCAAGTCGCCCGACGAGTTCCTCAGTTGGGCGAAGGAGGCCACCAGCGCCAAGGCCAAGGTGTGGGCCTGCGGCGACATGTCCTGGAGCGCCTTCAACATCTTCGGCGTCCGCGCCTCCGGGCCCCTCGGCTGGAACATCGGGGACGACGGCAAGCTGACGTACCGCGTCGAGCAGCCCGAGTACCTCGAAGCCCTGGAGTGGACCCGCAAGCTCTTCGACGCGGGTGTGGTCCACCCCGACGACAAGGCGCGCTCGGGCGACGTGGGCAACCGTTTCACCGCCGGACAGATCCTCGTCTACAACAACGACATCTCCCACTGGTACGGCAAGACCTCCGAACAGGCCGCCTCCAACCCGGACTTCGTCATCGAGGGCATGGACCTGTTCGGCGCCGACGGCGGCGACCCGAAGCTGTGGGCGGCCCAGCCGGCCGGCATCTGGTCGATGATCCGCAAGGGCGCCTCGAAGGCGACGATCGAGAACGCGCTGGCCGCCGCCGACTTCGCGGCCGCGCCCTACGGCACCAAGGAGCGGATGCTCGTCGACTACGGCGTCGAGGGCACCCACTACACCGTCAAGGACGGCGTCCCGGTCAAGAACGACCTGGGCAACTCCGAGGTGGTCAACGCCTGGGTGATGCTGGCCGCGCCGAGCGCCTACTTCGCCCACCCCGACTTCCCCGACGTCGCCCGCAAGCAGGTCGAGTGGCAGCAGCGGATGGGCGCCTTCATGAAGAAGACGTCCACGTTCGGCATGAACATCGTCGAGCCGACCCGCTACGCCAACCTCTCCAGCCAGTTCGAGCAGATGGAGATCGACTACGTGCGCGGCAACCGCAAGCTGTCCGAGGTCCAGGCCGCCATCTCCACCTGGAAGTCCTCCGGCGGCGACAAGCTGCGCGTCTGGTACAAGGAGCTCATCGACAAGAACGGCAGCGGCAACTGATGTCGCTCACGGCGGGGAGCAGGCCCGACGGGACCCGTCCTCCCGCGGCCGTCGAGGAACCGGCGGCCGCGGTCGCGGCGGCCACGGCTCCCGTGATCACGGCGTCCGCGAAGGGCAGGGCGGGCAAGGTCCCCTTCAAGGTCAGGCTGCGCCGCGACCGCACGCTCATCCTGATGACGCTGCCGGTCATGGTCCTGCTCCTGGTCTTCAACTACGTCCCGCTGCTCGGCAACGTCGTCGCCTTCCAGGACTACGACCCGTACGTCTCCAGCAACGGCGTCACCGCGATCTTCCACAGCCCCTGGGTCGGGGTGGAGCAGTTCTCGCGGATGGTCGACGACCCGCTGTTCTGGGGCGCCGCGAAGAACACCGTCGTGCTCTTCGTGCTCCAGCTGGTGCTGTTCTTCCCCGTCCCGATCGCCCTCGCGCTGCTCATCAACAGCGTGATCCGGCCCCGGGTGCGGGCCGTGGCGCAGGCGATCATGTATCTGCCGCACTTCTTCTCGTGGGTCCTCGTGGTCACCGTCTTCCAGCAGATGTTCGGCGGCGCCGGCATCATCGCGCAGACCCTGGAGGACCACGGCTGGACCGGCTTCGACCTGATGACCAACGCGAGCCTGTTCAAGTACCTGGTCACCGCGCAGGCCGTCTGGAAGGACGCCGGCTGGGGGATCATCGTCTTCCTCGCCGCGCTGGCCGCGGTCAGCACCGACCTGTACGAGGCCGCCGCGATGGACGGCGCCGGCCGCTGGCGCCGGATGTGGCACGTGACGCTGCCCGCGCTGCGCCCCGTGATCGCGCTGCTGCTGGTCCTCAGGGTCGGTGACGCGCTCAGCGTCGGCTTCGAGCAGTTCCTGCTCCAGCGGAACGCGGTCGGGGCCGGGGCCAGCGAGGTGCTCGACACCTACGTGTGGAACATGGGTATCCAGAACGGCGACTTCAGCTACGCGGCCGCGGTCGGCCTCGTCAAGGGAGTCATCGGAGTGTGTCTCGTCCTGGCCGCGAACAAGTTCGCGCATCTGCTGGGCGAGCAGGGGGTGTACCAGAAGTGAGCCTCAACACGCAGCTCGTCCGCAGCCTCAAGGCCCCTCCGCGGCCGGTGTGGGAGGAGGAGCCAAGCAAGGCCGGGCTCACCGCCAAGGGCGGCTTCCTGCTCCTGTGCTGCCTGGGCGTGCTCGGTCCGCTGTGGATCGTCATCGTCACCAGCCTCTCCCCGAAGCCGGTGATCGACCGGGTCGGCGGACTCGTCGTGATCCCGCAGGGCATCACCTTCGTCAACTACACGGAGCTGCTCAGCGGGGGGCAGGTCAGCCGGGCCATCATGGTGTCGGTCGGGGTGACCCTCGTCGGCACGCTGTTCTCGATGGCGGTGTCGGTGCTCGCCGCGTACGGTCTGTCGCGGCCCGGGAGTCTCGGTCACCGGTTCTTCCTGGTGACCATGATGGCCACGATGTTCTTCGGCGCCGGGCTCATTCCGACGTATCTGCTGGTGCAGTCGCTGGGGCTCACCGACACCTATCTGTCGCTGATCCTGCCGAGTGCCGTCAGCGTGTTCAACATCCTTGTGCTGCGGGCCTTCTTCATGGGGATCTCGCCCGAACTCACCGAGTCCGCGCGGATCGACGGGGCTGGGGACCTGCGGATCCTGCTGACCATCGTGATGCCGCTGTCGCGGGCCGTGCTGGCGGTCATCTCCCTGTTCTACGCGGTGGGGTACTGGAGTGCGTGGTTCAACGCGTCGATCTATCTCAGTGACCAGTCGATGATGCCGTTGCAGAACGTGCTCATTCAGTTGGTGCAGAAGAACACGGAGGCCCCTACGGGGTTGCAGCAGGCGGTTCGTACCGGGCAGTTGTCGGCGCTGGGGTTGCAGATGGCGGTCATGGTGCTGGCGTTGATTCCGGTGGCGGTGGCTTCGCCGTTCGTGCAGCGGCATTTCAAGAAGGGCATGTTGACGGGGGCCGTCAAGGGCTGACCGTCGTTCGTTGTCTGCGGCTGCGTTGTGGCTGGTCGCGCAGTTCCCCGCGCCCCTGAGTGGGTTCACTTTCCCTTGGTTCAGAGCGAGGTTTGTCATGCTTACGTCCGGACCCAGTCGTCGTACCGTTCTCGCCGGGACCGCGGCCGCCGCCGCGCTGACCGCAGTTCCCGGCTTTCAGGCAACCGCACAGGCCGCCCCCGCCACCCCCTCCTACCGCTGGCGTCAAGTCGTCATCGGCGGAACCGGGTTCGTCACCGGGGTGCTCTTCCACCCGTCCGTCCGTGGGCTCGCCTACGCCCGGACCGACATCGGCGGGGCCTATCGGTGGGACGACCGCGGTGCGCGCTGGACTCCGCTCAACGACGACCTCGGGTGGGACGACTGGAACCTGCTCGGGGTCGAGGCCATGGCCGTCGATCCCGCTCACCCCGACCGGGTCTATCTCGCGCTCGGTACCTACGCGCAGTCCTGGGCCGGTAACGGGGCCGTGCTGCGGTCCGAGGACCGGGGGGTCACCTGGGCGCGGGCCGATCTGTCCGTGAAGCTCGGGGGGAACGAGGACGGAAGGGGGACGGGGGAGCGGCTGCTCGTCGATCCCCGCAGCAGTGACACGCTCTGGCTGGGGACCAGACATGACGGGTTGCTCAAGTCGACGGATCGTGGGGCCACTTGGGCCGCGGTGAGCGGTTTCCCCGGTAGTCCGTCCGCCGGCGGCCAAGGTGTCACCCTGCTCGTCGCCGCCGGGCGGGTCCTCTACGCCGGCTGGGGCGACTCCGACGGGACCACCGCCAACCTGTTCCGCACCTTCGACGGCAGCACCTGGGAAGCCGTCCCCGGGCAGCCTTCCGGCAAGAACGCCAAGGTGCCGATCCGGGCCGCCTACGACTGCCACACTCGCGAGCTGTACGTCAGCTACGCCGACGCGCCCGGGCCCAACGGGCAGTCCGACGGCAGCGTGCACAAGCTGGCGACCGCGAGCGGCCAGTGGACCGACGTCACGCCGGCGAAGCCCGGTGGCAGCGACACCTTCGGCTACGGCGGTCTCGCCGTCGACGCCCGCCGCCCCGGCACCGTCGTCGTCTCCACCAACAACCGCTGGGCGGCCGTCGACACCCTGTACCGGAGCACGGACGGCGGCCGCAGCTGGACCTCCCTGAAGGACTCCGCGGTCCTCGACGTGTCCGAGACGCCGTTCCTCACCTTCGGCGCGGACGCGCCCAAGTTCGGCTGGTGGATCCAGGCCCTCGCCGTCGACCCGTACGACTCGAAGCACATCGTCTACGGCACCGGCGCCACCCTCTACTGCACCCGGGACCTCAAGCACTGGGCCCCGCAGATCCGCGGCCTGGAGGAGACCTCCGTACGGCACCTGATCTCGCCCCCGACCGGTCAGGCGCACCTGCTCAGCGGGCTCGGGGACGTCGGTGTGATGTACCACGAGCGGCTCACGGCATCGCCCTCGCGCGGGATGGCGTCGAACCCGGTGTTCGGGTCCGCGACCGGACTCGCCCAGGCCGCCGCCAAGCCCTCGTACGTCGTCCGCACCGGATTCGGCGACCACGGCAACGGCGCCTTCTCGCACGACGGCGGCAGGACCTGGGCACCCTTCGCGGCCCAGCCCGCCCTCGCCAAGGACGCGCCGGGACCGATCGCCACCAACAGCGACGGCAGCGTGCTGCTGTGGACCTTCGTGCACTGGGACGGCACCAAGTACCCCGCCCAGCGCTCCACGGACAACGGCGCCACCTGGGCCGAGGTCGCCTCCTTCCCGAAGGGCGCCACACCGGTCGCCGACCCCGCCGACCCGACCCGCTTCTACGCGTACGACACCGACACGGGGACGGTGTACGCCAGCACCGACAGCGGTCTCTCCTTCGCCGCGCGTGCCGCCCAACTGCCCTCCGGGGACAGTCAGTTCGAGCTGGTCGCGGCGCCCGGCCGCACCGGCGACCTGTGGCTCTCCGTCAAGGGGAACGGGCTCCACCGGTCCACCGACGGCGGCGTGAGCTTCAGCGAGGTCGCAAGCTGCCGGGCCTCGTACACCCTCGGCTTCGGCAAGGCCGCCGACGGTGCCGACTACCCGGCGCTCTACATGGTCGGTTCCACCGAGAGCATCACCGCGGTCCACCGCTCCGACGACGAGGCGAGGACCTGGGTGCGGATCAACGACGACCGGCACCAGTGGGGCTGGATCGGCGAGACGATCAGCGGCGACCCGCGCGTGTACGGCCGGGTCTACATCGCCACCAACGGCCGGGGCATCCAGTACGGGGACCCGGTCTGATGCCCGACCTGAGCACGGCGACCAAGGGCCGCATCCTCTACGGCGGCGACTACAACCCCGAGCAGTGGCCCGAGGAGACCTGGCGGGAGGACGTCCGGCTGATGAAGGCGGCCGGGGTCAACTCGGTCACGCTCGGCGTCTTCTCCTGGGCGAGGCTCGAACCCCGGCCGGGGGAGCGGGACTTCGGCTGGCTGGACCGGCTGATGGACCTGATGCACGAGAACGGCATCGGGGTCGTCCTCGCCACCCCGACCTCCTCGCCCCCGCCGTGGCTGGGCCATCTGCACCCCGACACCCTGCCCGTCGACCAGGACGGCCGCACCGAGCACTGGGGCGGACGCCAGCACTTCTCGCACTCCAGCGCCACCTACCGGCGGTTCGCCGCCGCCATCACCGAGGACCTCGCCACCCGCTACGGCGGCCACCCCGCCCTCACGATGTGGCACATCAACAACGAGTACTGCACCTACGACTGGAGCGACGAGGCCGCCGCCCGCTTCCGGGTCTGGCTCCAGCGGCGATACGGCACCCTCGACGCCCTCAACTCCGCCTGGGGCACCGCCTTCTGGAGCCAGGGCTACGGCGACTGGGCCGAGGTGCACACGCCCCGGCACGCGCACTACCTGAAGAACCCGACCCAGGTCCTCGACTTCCGGCGCTTCACCTCCGACATGCTCCTGGAGTGCTGTCTCGCCGAACGGGACATCGTCCGCCGGGCCACCCCGCACCTCCCCGTGACCACCAACTTCATGCCGCTGTGGGTCGGGCTGGACGCCTGGCGGTGGGCCGAGGAGGAGGACGTCGTCTCCGTCGACATCTACCCCGACCCGCGTGACCCCCTGGGCGCCCAACAGGGCGCCCTCGTGCAGGACATGACCCGCTCGCAGGCCCGCGGTCCCTGGATGCTCATGGAGCAGGCCGCGGGACCGGTCAACTGGCGGGGCGTGAACCACCCCAAACCCCGTGGCCTGAACCGCCTCTGGTCCCTCCAGGCCGTGGCGCGGGGTGCCGACGCCGTCTGCTACTTCCAGTGGCGTCAGTCCCGGCAGGGCGCGGAGAAGTTCCACTCCGGGATGGTCAGCCACGCGGGGGAGGAGGGGCGGACGTACCAGGAGGTCAAGCGCCTCGGTGCCGAACTGGCCCGGATATCGGGCGAGGTGACGGGCAGTCACTCCCGCAACGACATCGCCGTCCTCCACGACTGGCACGCCTGGTGGGCCGGCGCCCAGGACGGCCGCCCCTCCACCCGGGTCGACCACGCCGACATCCTCAAGGCCTGGCACCGCGCCCTCTGGGAGGCCCACCTCACCACCGACTTCGCCCACCCCGACCACGATCTCACCGCCTACAAGGTGGTCGTGGTCCCCCAGCTCTACACCCTCACCGACCCGGCCATCGACAACCTCCTCGCCTACGTCCGCCAGGGCGGCACCCTCGTCTGCGGGTTCCTCACCGGCATCGCCGACCAGGACGACCGGGTCCGCCCCGGCGGCATGGACGCCCGGTTGCGCGAGCTGTTCGGCATCCGCACCCTGCACGAGTGGTGGCCGCTGGAGGAGGGGGAGACGGCCGACTGCGACGTGTTCCGGGGCCTGCTGTGGTCGGAGGAGATCGAGAAGGCCGACGACTCCACGACGGAGGCGATCTACAAGGGCGGCGAGTTGGACGGACTGCCGGCCGTCCTGCGCAGGGGCCGCGCCTGGTACCTCTCGACGCTCCCCGAGCCGGGCGCCCTGCGCGACCTCCTCGGCCGTGTCGCGTACGACGCCGGCGCGCGCCCGGCGCTCGACGGGCTGCCCGACCTCGTCGAGGCGGTCCGCCGGGGTGACCTGCTCTTCGTCCTCAACCACGGGCGGGACACGGTCACCGTCCCGGTGCCGGGCACGCATCACGATCTGCTCACCGGGACCACCGTTCGGGACGAAGTCGTGCTCGGCCGCCACGACGTGGTGGTGTTGCGCTCATGAACGTGATCCACGGAACCTGGGAACCCGCGCCCGCCACCCGCTGGGAGGACGGCTTCCTCAGCGGCAACGGCCGCCACGGCGCCCTCGTGTTCGGCGACCCGAACGACGAGCGGGTCGTCGTCACCCACCACACCCTGGTCCGCCCCAACGGCGCCGAACACGCCCGCCCACCCCAGCTCGCCGCCGAACTCCCCGCGCTCCAGGACCGGTTGCTCGCCGGGGAGCTCGACGCGGCGGAGGGCTTCACGGACGGACGGGACCTCCAGTGGGTGCAGCCGTTCCACCCGGGTTTCCAGGTACGGCTGCGCGGGGCGTCCGGCGCCGGACAGGACTACCGCCGGTCCGTCGACTTCACCACGGGTGTCGTGGAGACCCGGCACGACGGCCGGCACAGCCGGGTCTTCGTCTCCCGCGCCGACGACGTGATCGTCCAGCACGTCACCGCCTCCGAGCTGGACGTCCGCCTGGACCACGACCTCCCGGGCGCCCCCAAGGACCTCGCCGTCGGTCACGGTGCCGTCCTTACCCCCGACGGCGCCCTGCTCACCCTGCGCGTCCGCTACCCCCGCAGCGACCGCGTCTGCACCGGAGCCACCCTGGTCCGGGTCACCGGCGGCACCCTCACGCTGACACCTCCCGGCCTGCGGATCACCGGCGGGGACTCGGTGCTGCTGCTCACCCGGGTCAGCAGACAGGTGGGCGAACCGGACGCGACGGAGCTGACCCGCGCTCTGCGTGAACTCCCCTCCGACTACGCGGAGTTGCTGGAACGGCACACCGCCCTCCACCGCCCCGCCTACCATCGCGTCACCCTGGACCTGGCCGCCGACCCCGCCGAACGCGCCCTTCCCGGCTCGGAGTTGCTCACGCGCACCGACAGCCCGGCCCTCCTGGAGCGCCTCTTCGCCGCCGGCCGCTACCACCTGCTCTCCTCCAGCGGCCTCAACCCGCCCCGCCTGACCGGCCTGTGGACCGGCGACTGGGACACGGCCTGGTCGGGAGCGTTCACCAACGACGCCAACGTCAACCTCCAGACCGCGTCGGCGGCTTCGGCGGCCCTCCCCGAGGTCACGGAAGCGCTCGCCTCGCTGGTCCACCGCCAGCTCGACGACTGGCGGGCCAACGCCCGTGCCGTCTTCGGCGTCCGGGGCGTCATGGCACCCGCGCACACCGACGGCGAGTCCGGGCTGACGTACCACTTCAGCCGCGAGTACCCGCTGCACCTGTGGACGGCCGGAGCCGACTGGCTGCTCAAGCCGCTCGTCGACCACGACGAGACCTACGGCGAGCGGGACCCGCGCACCGCCCGCGCCCTCGCCGAACTCGCCCTGTTCTACGAGGACTTCCTCACCCGGACGGACGCCGAAGGGCACCTGGTCGTCGTCCCCTCCTACTCGCCCGAGAACCGGCCCGCGAACGCGAGTTGGGGCGCGATCAACGCGGCCATGGACCTCTCGGCCGCCCGGCACGCCCTGCTCACGGCCGCCGCCTACCACCCCGACCGGGCGGAGGCCTGGCGGGCCCTCGCCGACCGCCTCCCACCCCACCGGACCAACGCCGAAGGGGCCCTGGCCGAATGGGCGTGGCCCGGCCTCGACGACAGCTACGACCACCGTCACCTCAGCCACCTCTACGGCGTCTGGCCGCTCGACGAGATCACCCCGTACGACACCCCCGACCTCGCCAAGGCGGCCCACCGCGCCCTCGAACTCCGCGGCTCTGAGAACGACTCGGCGCACGGACACCTGCACCACGCCCTCGTCGCCGCCCGGCTGCGCGACGGCGAGCGGGTCGCACACGCCCTCGGCCAGGTGCTGGGCGGCGACTTCTTCCACGACTCGCTGATGAGCGCGCACTACCCGAACCGGGACGTCTACAACGCGGACGCCGCCCACACCCTGCCCGCCGTGCTGATCGAGATGCTCGTGCAGTCCACACCGGACCGGCTGGTGCTCCTGCCGGCGGTCCCCGCGGCCTGCCCCCAGGGCGAACTACGCGGTATCCGCACCCGGTTCGGGGCGGAACTCGACCTGACCTGGAGCCCCACCGAAGCGACCGCGGTGCTGCGCCCCACCCGCAGCCACCGCGTCGAACTGAGGACTTCCTCCGGCGCCGAACCGCTCGACCTCGTCGCCGGGGAAGACCACGTCATCCGTCTGGAGGCGTGGTAACTCCCCGCACTTCCCCCCACCCATGGAAGGGACACCATGGCAAAGAGCACCCTGAGCAGGATCACCACGGCGGTGCTGGCCCCGGCGATGGCCGTCGGCGCCCTCGTCGGCCTCGCCTCCGCCCCCGCGTCCGCCGCCGTCTGGAGCACCTGCGACCAGTGGGGCAACACCAGCCTGGGCGGCTACACGCTCTACAACAACATCTGGGGCTCCGGCGCCGGCAGCCAGTGCATCTGGGCCAACTCCGGCACCAACTGGGGCGTCTGGGCCGACCACCCCAACACCGGCGGCATCAAGTCCTACCCCGACTCCAAGAAGGTGATCAACAAGTCGATCACCTCGCTGTCCTCGCTCACCAGCAACTACAACGTCACGGTCCCGTCGTCCGGGGCGTACAACACCTCGTACGACATCTGGGACACCGACTACGACTACGAGATCATGCTCTGGGTCAACAAGACCGGAGCGGTCGGGCCGCTGGGCACCTCGCAGGGCAACGTCACCCTCGGCGGCCACACCTGGACCGTCTACAAGGGCAACAACGGCGCCAACGAGGTCTTCTCCTTCGTCCGCACCTCGAACTCCACGTCCGGCTCGGTCAACGTCCTGCCGATCCTGAAGTGGATCAAGGACACCAAGGGCTGGTTCGGCAACGAGACCATCGGGGACGTGCAGTTCGGCTTCGAGATCACCAGCTCGTCCGGCGGCCTGAACTTCACCACCAACAACCTGACCGTGAGCAGCAGTTGACCTGATCTTGGGAGTGCGTCGGCTTGGATGGGGACATGCGTACCCCCACCCCCCTCCGACGTGCCCTGATCACCGTGACCGCGACCGCGGCCGTCGTCCTCACCGCGACGGGTTCCGCGGCCGCGGTTCCGGTCTCCGGCCCCGCGCCGGCCCCCCACGCCCCCGCCTTCTCCCTCTCCCCCCTGCACCCCGTCGTCGAGCTGGCCGCCGAGCGCCTGGCCACCGCCGACCTGGTCGCGGCGGCCAAGTGGGGCACCGACAGCCCCATCGACGACCCGGCCCGCGAACAGCAGGTCCTCGACAACGTGGCCGCCCAGGCCCAGCAGCTCGGCGCCGACCCGGACGAGATCCGCGCGATCTTCCGCGACCAGATCGAGGCGAACAAGCTCGTCCAGCGCGGCCTGTTCCAGCTCTGGACCGACCACCCCGACCAGGCCCCGACGACCAAGCCGGACCTGACCGTCGTACGCCAGCAGATCAACCGGATCACCAGCGCACTGGTCCAGGCCCTGGCCGACTCGACCCAGAACCGCACCACCGTCGCCTGCCACCCCGAACTGGCCCTGGCGGCCTTCCAGGTCCACCACGAGAACCACCTGGACGCCCTGCACACGAGGGCCCTGATCCGGGCCCTGCCCTCGATCTGCGGCGACTGACGCGCTTTTTCAGGGGCGCGGGGAACTGCGCGACAAGCCACGACGGCGCCGCACCCGACGAACGACCTACCGCGGCACATCCTGAATCGGCACCCGCGCCCCATCCCGCAGAAACAACGGAATCCGGTCCAACGGCGCATCCACCGTCACCGTGGTCCCGCCCTCATACGTCACACCCGTCCACGCATCCGTCCACGACGCTCCCGCCGGAAGATAGGTCGTGCGGGCCGTCGCGCCGGCGGTCAGCACAGGCGCCACCAGCACAACCGCCCCGAACAGATACGAGTCGTCGACCCGCCAAGCCGCCTGATCCTCAGGAAACTCCAGGAACAACGGCCGCATCGGCGGAACCCCCTCCTCGTGCGCCTGACGCATCACCTGGAGCACATACGGCCGCAACCGCTCCCGCAGCCGCAGGTACTTCTCCAGGATCGCGCCGACCTCCTCCCCGTACGACCACACCTCGTTGGGCCCGCCGGTCATGTCCGGCCCGAGCGGCATCCCCGGCTCCCGGAACCCGTGCAGCCGCATCAGCGGCGACAACGCGCCGAACTGGAACCAGCGCACCATGACCTCGCGGTACGCCGGGTCGTCCGGGTCGCCCCCGTGGAAGCCGCCGATGTCGGTGTTCCACCAGGGAATCCCGGACATCGCCGTGTTGAGACCGGCCGCGATCTGCGCTCGCAGCGTGGCGAAGTCGGTCCCGATGTCCCCCGACCACAGTGCGGCGCCGTAGCGCTGACTGCCCGCCCAGGCCGACCGGTTGAGGGTGATGACCTCCTCACCCGCGGCCGTCAGGCCCTCGTGGAAGGTCCGGGAGTTCTCGGCCGGATAGCTGTTGCCGACCTCCAGGCCGGGCCCCGCCCAGTACCGCAGGTTCTCCTGGAACCCCGGCTTCAGCTCCGGCTCGCACGCGTCCAGCCAGAACGCCGTGATGCCGTACGGCTCCAGGTAGTTCTCCTTCACGCGCGACCACACGAACCCCCGGGCCTCCGGGTTGGTGGCGTCGTAGAAGGCGACCTGGACCGTGGAGGCGACGCCCTTGTCCGGCCAGTCGGCGTGCGCCATCGGGCCGTACTGGGTGCCGATGAAGTACCCGCGCTGCTCCATCACGGGATGGTTCTCGCTGAGCGGCGACACCGACGGCCAGACGCTGACCACCAACTTGATGCCCAGCTCGTCCAGTTCGCGGACCATCGCCGCCGGGTCGGGCCACTCCGCCGGGTCGAACCGCCACTCGCCGAGGTGCGTCCAGTGGAAGAAGTCGCAGACGATCGCGGAGATGGGCAGCCCGCGCCGCTTGTACTCCCTTGCCACGGAGAGGAGTTCGTCCTGTGTGCGGTAGCGCAGTTTGCACTGCCAGAACCCGGCCGCCCACTCCGGCAGCATCGGCGTACGGCCCGTCACCGCGCTGTAGCGGCGCTGGCCGTCCGCGAGGTCGCCCGCGGTGATCCAGTAGTCGATCTGGCGGGCCGAGTCGGCGACCCAACGCGTGCCGTTGTGGGCGAGCTCCACGCGGCCGATCGCCGGGTTGTTCCACAGCAGGGTGTAGCCGCGGCTGGAGGCGAGGACGGGGATGCCGACCTCGGCGTTGCGCTGGACCAGATCCAGGACCAGGCCCTTCTGGTCCAGCCTGCCGTGCTGGTGCTGGCCGAGGCCGTACAGCTTCTCGTCGTCGTAGGCGGCGAAGCGCTGCTCAAGGCGGTGGTGGCCGCCTCCGACCGCGGTGTAGAGGCGTGAGCCGGGCCACCAGAAGTGGGCGCGGGCCTCCGCGAGCAGCTCGGAGGCGTCCTCGGTGCGCAGGAAGCGCAGCTGCCCCTCGGCGTCGACGTGGACGGTGAGCCCGCCCACCGTCAACTGCCCTTCCCCGTCAGCGATCTTGACCGTGCTCTCGGTGGCCGGCGGCTCGTCGAGCAGGGCGCCCGGCAGCCCGTGCAGGATCGGTCCGCCGAGCCGGGCCCGCACCCGGACCGCGTCCGGACCCCAGGGCTCGACCCGCACGGTCTCCTGGCGCCCGCTCCACTCCAGCGCGCCGTCCCGCTCCCGGAACGTGCCGACGGTGGGGGAGGACTGCGCGAGGCTGACCTTGGGCTGGATTGCGGCGGGCTGATTCACGAGGGCGGCAGGCTGATTCACGAGGGGTGCTCCTGAAGGAGTGCAGACAGTGAGTGCGGGCAGGGGCGTGCCGCACAGGCACGTGAGGTGCGGTGCGTGAAAGCGAGGTGCGTCAGGTGGCGCGCGGTGCGGGGTGTGCGTCGACGGTCGCTTGAGCTGTCAGGACACCGAAGGCGCCGGCCCCGTGCTCGACCGGACCGTCAACTCCGGTTCGAGCAGGACGACTTCGTCCTCCCCGCGGCCCTCCAGCTTCGCGGCGAGACGTTCCACGGCGTGCCGGCCCATCTCCTGGGCCGGGATGGAGACCGAGGTCAGCCGCACCGAGGCCTGGAGGGCGACCTGTTCGGGGCAGATCGCGACCACCGAGACGTCCTCGGGGACGGCCCGGCCCTGCTGCCGCAGCAGCGCGAGCAGCGGCTCCACCGCCTGTTCGTTCTGCACGACGAAGCCCGTGGTGGAGGGGCGCTCGTCGAGGATGCGGGCGACGGTCACGGCCATCGCGTCATACCCGCCGTCGCACGGCCGGTGCAGCAGTCGTACCCCCAACTCCTGGGCACGGGACCGCAGTCCGTCGAGCGTGCGCTCGGCGAAACCGGTGTGCCGCTCGTAGACCGCGGGAGCCTCGCCGATGACAGCGATGTCGCGGTGGCCGAGCTTCGCGAGGTGCTCGACGCACAGCGCGCCGGTGGCCCGGAAGTCGAGGTCGACGCAGGTCAGACCCGAGGTGTCGGCGGGGAGGCCGATGAGCACGGACGGCTGGTCGGTGCCGCGCAGCAGCGGCAGCCGCTCGTCGTCGAGCTCGACGTCCATCAGGATCATCGCGTCGGCCAGACCGCTGCCGGTGACCCGGCGCACCGCGTCGGGGCCCTCCTCGCCGGTCAGCAGCAGCACGTCGTAGCCGTGCGTCCGGGCCGTGGTGGCCACCGCGATGGCGATCTCCATCATCACCGGCACATACATGTCGGTGCGGAGCGGGACCATCAGCGCGATGATGTTCGACCTGCTGCTGGCCAGGGCCCGCGCGCCCGCGTTCGGGTGGTAGCCGAGCTCGCGGATGCTCTGCTCGACCCGCTGCCGGGTGGTCGTCGAGATGGACCGCTTGCCACTGAGGACATAGCTCACCGTGCTCGCCGAGACTCCGGCGTGCTGGGCGACCTCGGCGAGGGTGACCATCCAGCTCTCCAAGCTTTGTGAAGCGCTTCGACAGTGCGCAGGACGAACAGGTGCGGGTGGGGGTGGTTCGACAGTAGCTCCCCCGGGAGTGGGTGTCCATAGGTTGTCGAAGCGCTTCGACAACGACTCTTCCGTGAGGGACGGCCTCCTGCCTACCACGCGGGGCCGCGGCTCGGCACCCCGCATGGCGGCACCGGCCTCGACGGCCCCGGACGGCTGGACACCAGCGCGTATTCCGTCCACATCGGCCGAACGGTCGCGCGCGGGGTGGTGACCACGCCCGGGATCAGGTACATACGATCGAGTAGCACCGGTCAGTAACGCATCGGCACCAAGATCCCGATTCGCGACGAGGTGAGCCCTCATGTCCGCACCGTCCATCAAGCCCGTCGTCACCGAGCGCGAGGCCCGCGAGGTGGCGGAGGCCGCCCGGGAGCAGGACTGGCGCAAGCCCAGCTTCGCCAAGGAACTGTTCCTCGGGCGATTCCGGCTCGACCTCATCCACCCGCACCCCATGCCCCCCGCCGAGGACGCCCGGCGCGGCGAGCGTTTCCTCGCCCAGCTCCGCGACTTTTGCGAGACCAAGGTGGACGGGGCGCTCATCGAACGCGAGGCCCGCATCCCCGACGACGTCGTCAACGGGCTCAAGGAGCTCGGCGCCTTCGGCATGAAGATCGACACCAAGTACGGCGGCCTCGGCCTCACCCAGGTGTACTACAACAAGGCGCTGGCCCTCGTGGGCTCCGCGAGCCCCGCGATCGGTGTCCTGCTCTCCGCCCACCAGTCGATCGGCGTACCGCAGCCGCTCAAGCTGTTCGGCACCCAGGAGCAGAAGGAGAAGTTCCTGCCCCGGTGCGCCCGCACCGACATCAGCGCCTTCCTCCTCACCGAGCCCGACGTCGGCTCCGACCCGGCACGCCTCGCCACCACCGCCGTACCCGACGGGGACGACTACGTCCTCGACGGAGTGAAACTGTGGACCACCAACGGCGTGGTCGCCGACCTCCTCGTCGTCATGGCCCGGGTCCCGAAGTCCGAGGGCCACAAGGGCGGCATCACCGCCTTCGTCGTGGAGACCGACTCGCCCGGCGTCACCGTCGAGAACCGCAACGCCTTCATGGGCCTGCGCGGCATCGAGAACGGCGTCACCCGCTTCCACCAGGTCCGTGTCCCGGCCGCGAACCGCGTCGGCCCCGAGGGCGCCGGCCTGAAGATCGCGCTGACCACCCTGAACACCGGCCGCCTTTCCCTGCCCGCCTCCTGCGTGGCCGCCGGCAAGTGGTCCCTGAAGATCGCCCGCGAATGGTCCGCGGCCCGCGAGCAGTGGGGCAAGCCGATCGCCCAGCACGAAGCGGTCGGCTCCAAGATCTCCTTCATCGCGGCGACCACCTTCGCCCTGGAGGCCGTCCTCGACCTGTCCTCCCAGATGGCCGACGAGAACCGCAACGACATCCGCATCGAGGGCGCCCTCGCCAAGCTCTACGCCTCCGAGATGGCCTGGCTCGTCGCCGACGAACTCGTCCAGATCCGCGGCGGCCGCGGCTTCGAGACCGCGGAGTCCCTCCGGGCCCGCGGCGAGAAGGCCGTCCCCGCCGAGCAGGTCCTGCGCGACCTGCGCATCAACCGCATCTTCGAGGGCTCCACGGAGATCATGCACCTGCTGATCGCCCGCGAGGCCGTCGACGCCCACCTCTCGGTCGCCGGCGACCTGATCGACACCGACAAGTCGCTGTCCGACAAGGCGAAGGCGGGCGCGAACGCAGGCGTCTTCTACGCCAAGTGGCTCCCCAAACTCGTCGCGGGACCGGGACAACTGCCCACCTCCTACGCCGAGTTCAAACACGAAGTCGACCTCTCGACGCACCTGCGCTACGTCGAACGCACATCCCGCAAACTCGCCCGCTCCACCTTCTACGCGATGTCCCGCTGGCAGGGCCGCATGGAGACCAAGCAGGGCTTCCTCGGCCGGATCGTGGACATCGGCGCCGAGCTGTTCGCCATGTCCGCCGCCTGCGTCCGCGCCGAACTGCTCCGCACCACCGAGCCCCACGGCCGCGAGGCCTACCAGCTCGCCGACGCCTTCTGCCACCAGTCCCGGCTGCGCGTCGAGGAACTCTTCGGCCGCCTGTGGAACAACACCGACGACCAGGACCGCAAGGTCGTCAAGGGCGTCATGTCCGGCACCTACACCTGGCTGGAGAACGGCATCGTCGACCCCTCCGGCGAGGGCGCCTGGATCGCCGACGCCACCCCCGGCCCCTCCGAGAAGGAGAACGTCCACCGCCCGATCCGGTGACCCCACGAGGACAGCGCACCCCCGGAGGGGACGCGCTGTCCTCCTACGCCGTCCTTACGGCCACAATGGAGCAATGAGCGACAGTCCAGCCCCCCTCGCCGACCCGCACCTGGTCTACGACCCCCTCGCGGGCGACGGTCCCAAGGACGTGGTGATCCTCGGCTCCACGGGCTCCATCGGCACCCAGGCCATCGACCTCGTGCTGCGCAACCCCGACCGGTTCCGGGTCACCGGGCTCTCCGCCAACGGCGGCCGGGTCGCGCTCCTCGCCGAACAGGCGCACCGGCTCGGGGTACGGACCGTCGCGGTCGCCCGCGAGGACGTCGTACCGCAGCTGCGCGAGGCGCTGAGCGGGCTGTACGGCACGGGCGAACCGCTCCCCGAGATCCTCGCCGGCCCCGACGCGGCCACCCACCTCGCCGCCTCCGACTGCCACACCGTCCTCAACGGCATCACCGGCTCCATCGGCCTCGCCCCCACCCTCGCCGCCCTGGAGGCGGGCCGCACCCTCGCGCTCGCCAACAAGGAGTCGCTCATCGTGGGCGGCCCGCTGGTCAAGGCGCTCGCCAAGCCCGGACAGATCATCCCGGTCGACTCCGAGCACGCGGCGCTCTTCCAGTCGCTGGCCTCCGGCACCCGGGCCGACGTCCGTAAACTGGTCGTGACGGCCTCCGGCGGCCCCTTCCGCGGCCGGACCAGAGCCGAGCTCGCGCGGGTGACCGTCGAGGACGCCCTCGCCCACCCCACCTGGGCCATGGGCCCGGTCATCACCATCAACTCCTCGACCCTCGTCAACAAGGGCCTGGAAGTCATCGAGGCACACCTCCTCTACGACATTCCCTTCGACCGCATTGAGGTGGTCGTGCATCCCCAGTCGTATGTCCACTCGATGGTTGAGTTCACGGACGGATCCACGATCGCCCAGGCGACGCCCCCCGACATGCGCGGGCCGATCGCCATCGGTCTCGGCTGGCCCGAGCGCGTCCCCGACGCGGCGCCCGCCTTCGACTGGAGCAAGGCGTCCACCTGGGAGTTCTTCCCCCTCGACAACGAAGCGTTTCCCTCGGTCAACCTCGCGCGCCACGTGGGCGAGCTCGCGGGCACGGCCCCGGCGGTGTTCAATGCCGCCAACGAGGAGTGCGTGGAGGCCTTCCGGTCCGGCGCACTGCCGTATCTCGGGATCATGGAGACCGTGACCCGGGTGGTGGACGAGCACGGCACCCCGAGCCGGGGAACCTCGCTCACCGTCGCGGACGTCCTCGAAGCGGAGACCTGGGCGCGGACCCGGGCCCGGGAACTGACGGCACAGACGGCGGAGGCCCGTGCATGACGACCCTGATGTTCTTCCTCGGCATAGGGCTCTTCGCCTTCGGCCTGCTGGTGTCGATCGCGTGGCACGAGCTGGGGCACCTGTCCTTCGCCAAGCTGTTCGGCATCCGCGTGCCGCAGTACATGGTCGGCTTCGGCCCGACCATCTGGTCACGCAAGAAGGGCGAGACGGAGTACGGCTTCAAGGCCGTCCCCTTCGGCGGCTACATCCGCATGATCGGCATGTTCCCGCCCGGCGACGACGGCCGGATAAGCGCACGCTCCACCTCCCCCTGGCGCGGCATGATCGAGGACGCCCGCTCGGCCGCCTTCGAGGAACTCCAGCCCGGCGACGAGAAGCGCCTCTTCTACACCCGTAAGCCCTGGAAACGCGTCATCGTGATGTTCGCGGGCCCCTTCGCGAACCTGGTCCTCGCGGTCGCGCTCTTCCTCACGGTCCTCATGGGCTTCGGCATCTCCCAGCAGACCAACACGGTCAGCTCGGTCTCCAAGTGCGTCATCGCCCAGAGCCAGAACCGCGAGACCTGCAAGGCCTCCGACCCCGCCTCCCCGGCCGCGGCCGCCGGCCTCAAGGCGGGCGACAAGATCGTCGCGTTCAACGGCGTGCGCACCGACGACTGGAACAAGCTCTCCGACCTCATCCGCGCCAACCCCGACAAGACGGTCCCGATCGTCGTCGAGCGCGACGGCAAGGACGTCACCCTCACGGCGAAGATCGCCTCCAACCAGGTCGCCAAGAAGGACTCCAGCGGCCAGTACGTCCAGGGCGAGTACGTCACCGCGGGCTTCCTCGGCTTCAGCGCCGCCACCGGCATCGTCAAGCAGGACTTCGGCGACTCCGTGGTGTGGATGGGCGACCGCGTCGGCGAGGCCGTCGACTCCCTCGCCGCCCTCCCCGGCAAGATCCCGGCCCTGTGGAACGCGGCCTTCGGCGACGCCCCGCGCGAGCCGGACTCCCCGATGGGCGTGGTCGGCGCGGCGAGGGTCGGCGGCGAGATCTTCACGCTGGACATCCCGCCGACCCAGCAACTCGCCATGGCATTGATGCTGGTGGCGGGCTTCAACCTCTCCCTGTTCCTCTTCAACATGCTCCCGCTGCTCCCCCTGGACGGCGGCCACATCGCGGGCGCCCTGTGGGAGTCCCTGCGCCGCAACCTGGCAAGGCTGCTGAAGCGCCCGGACCCGGGCCCGTTCGACGTGGCGAAGCTGATGCCGGTGGCTTACGTGGTGGCGGGAATCTTCATCTGCTTCACGGTCCTCGTCCTGATCGCGGACGTTGTTAACCCGGTCAGAATCTCTTAGCCATACGGCGTTGGAGGTGGCCCGGCGTGCTCTGTGCCGGGCCGCCTTCCATTGAGTGGGTTTGGCGGGCGTGATGTGCTCGTGCGCCGGTCGGTGCCGTAATCTCGAAGCCTGGAGCCCGCCGCTGACGGGACCTGGGCCTTGATCCACGACTTGGGGTTGCACAGCAGATGACTGCGATTTCTCTCGGCATGCCGTCCGTTCCGACCAGGGTTGCCGAGCGCCGCAAGAGCCGGCAGATCCAGGTGGGCACCGTCGCGGTCGGCGGTGACGCCCCGGTCTCGGTCCAGTCGATGACGACGACCCGTACGTCCGACATCGGCGCCACCCTCCAGCAGATCGCCGAGCTGACGGCCTCCGGCTGCCAGATCGTGCGCGTGGCCTGTCCCACGCAGGACGACGCCGACGCCCTCGCGACCATCGCGCGCAAGTCGCAGATCCCGGTGATCGCGGACATCCACTTCCAGCCGAAGTACGTGTTCGCGGCGATCGAGGCGGGCTGCGCGGCGGTGCGGGTGAACCCCGGCAACATCAAGCAGTTCGACGACAAGGTCAAGGAGATCGCGAAGGCCGCGCGCGACCACGGCACCCCGATCCGCATCGGCGTGAACGCGGGCTCCCTCGACCGCCGTCTGCTCCAGAAGTACGGCAAGGCGACCCCGGAGGCGCTGGTGGAGAGCGCGCTGTGGGAGGCCTCGCTGTTCGAGGAGCACGACTTCCGCGACATCAAGATCTCCGTCAAGCACAACGACCCGGTCGTCATGATCGAGGCGTACAAGCAGCTCGCCGCGCAGTGCGACTACCCGCTGCACCTCGGGGTGACGGAGGCGGGCCCGGCGTTCCAGGGCACCATCAAGTCGGCCGTCGCCTTCGGTGCCCTCCTCTCCCAGGGCATCGGCGACACCATCCGGGTGTCCCTCTCGGCTCCGCCGGTCGAGGAGGTCAAGGTCGGCAACCAGATTCTGGAGTCGCTGAACCTCAAGCAGCGTGGCTTGGAGATCGTCTCCTGCCCCTCCTGCGGTCGCGCCCAGGTGGACGTGTACAAGCTGGCCGAGGAGGTCACGGCCGGCCTCACCGGCATGGAGGTCCCCCTCCGCGTGGCGGTCATGGGCTGCGTCGTCAACGGCCCCGGCGAGGCCCGCGAGGCCGACCTCGGCGTCGCCTCCGGCAACGGCAAGGGCCAGATCTTCGTCAAGGGCGAGGTCATCAAGACGGTCCCCGAGTCCAAGATCGTGGAGACCCTCATCGAGGAGGCGATGAAGATCGCCGAGCAGATGCAGGACGCGGGCGTGGAGTCGGGCGAGCCGTCGGTGTCGGTGGCGGGCTAGATCTTTCTCGCCCCCGCCGCCCCTACCCGTCCCGTCCTCCAGGGGGCGCCTCGGCTTCTTCATGCCGGTTCAGACCTCCCAGCCCGTCCGGCGTTTGAGGACGAGGCCCCTTCAGGGCCGAAGCGGGGGGTTGGGGGCGGCAGCCCCCAGGGGGACGGCACCCAGAAGCACCGCGCGCCTCACAACCAACCGGCACCACAACACAGGTCGGCACGGCTCAGCTTCCGCAGGTACAGTGCGGAGATCAGCAGACCCCACCGTGAGGCCCCGCCCGTGTTGACCCAGACGACCTCCCGGGTCCTCGAACCGAGCGACCTGGACGCCGCGCTCGCCGTCCTCGACCGTGAGCCGGTCGCGAACGCCTTCGTGACGTCGAGGGTGCAGGTGGCCGGCCTCGACCCATGGCGCCTCGGCGGCGAGATGTGGGGCTGGTACGAGGACGGCATGCTGACGTCCCTCTGCTACGCCGGCGCCAACCTCGTGCCGATCTGCGCGACCCCGCGAGCCGTCCGCGCCTTCGCCGACCGGGCCAGGCGGGCCGGCCGGCGCTGCTCCTCCATAGTCGGCCCCGCCGAACCCACCGCACAGCTCTGGCGGCTGCTGGAGCCCAGTTGGGGCCCGGCCCGTGAGGTCCGCGCCCACCAGCCCCTCATGGTCACCGACCGCATGTCCACCGAGGTCGCCCCGGATCCGTACGTCCGCCGCATCCGCAAGGACGAGATGGAGACGATCATGCCGGCCTGCGTGGCGATGTTCACCGAGGAGGTCGGCGTCTCCCCGCTGGCCGGCGACGGTGGCCTGCTCTACCAGGCCCGCGTCGCCGAACTGGTCGGCTCCGGCCGCTCCTTCGCCCGCCTCGACGAACACGGCAAGGTCGTCTTCAAGGCCGAGATCGGCGCGGCCACGGACCGGGCCTGCCAGATCCAGGGCGTCTGGGTGGCCCCCGAGTACCGGGGCCGGGGTGTCGCGGCCCCCGGCATGGCGGCGGTGCTGCGCTACGCCCTCGCGGACGTGGCCCCCGTGGTGAGCCTCTACGTGAACGACTTCAACACCCCCGCGCGACGGACGTACGCGCGGGTCGGGTTCCAGGAGGTCGGCGCCTTCATGAGCGTGCTGTTCTGACGGCGTACGGCCGGCGCAGCCAGCCCCGCCCGCCGGGGATCGCGCGGAAACAACGGCCCCCGGACAGCCGCACCCGACGCAACCCCCGCCCCCGGCGCACGCCCAACACCCCCCTGTACCCTGCCCGCATGGACCTCGTCATCGGCCCCCTGGACCTATCCGCCCACGTGGACGAGGCCCTCGCAGTGCAGGCCATCGCGTTCGGGCTCGGTGCCGACGAGGTGGCGGTCCGGCGTCAGATCGTGCTGCGGCACATGACCTATCCGGGTGCCAGAGCCCTTGGTGCGAGCGTCGACGGTGCCCTCGTGGGATTCGTGTACGGCATGCCCAACGACCGCACCCACTGGTGGTCCACCGTCGTCGAGCCCTACCTCCGCGCCCAGCACAACGACCTCTGGCTCGACGACTCCTTCGTGATCACCGAGCTGCACGTCCACCCCCACCACCAGAACCGCGGCATCGGCCGGTCCCTGATCACCACCATCACCGACGGCGCCACCGAGCCCCGCTCGATCCTCTCCGCGATCGACACCGACAGCCCGGCCCGCGGCCTCTACCACTCCCTCGGCTACCAGGACCTCGCCCGCCAGGTCCTCTTCCCGAGCGCCCCGAAGCCGTACGCCGTGATGGGCGCCCCCCTGCCGCTGCGCCGCCGCTGACGGATTTCCACCGGCACCGGGCCCCCGGCTAACCTCGTCGGGGGTGCCCGACCTCGTCCCGCGCTCGAATAAACTCGCGCGGGGGATCCCCGTCGAGGGTGGCTCCGGAGCCCAGCGATCACCCGCACCGGATTCCGCGCGGCCCGCCCTCCCGGCGGACGGCGGGAAGGTGCCGGGCATCCCCAGCCATCACCCTTTCCCGGCAGGAGTACGAGAACCATGGCGAACGCACCGGTCCAGCGCATGTCCCAGTTGATGGCGAAGACGCTGCGCGACGACCCGGCGGACGCCGAGGTCCTCAGCCACAAGCTGCTCGTGCGCGCCGGATACGTCCGCCGCACCGCCGCCGGCATCTGGTCCTGGCTGCCGCTCGGCAAGAAGGTGCTGGCCAACGTCGAGCGGATCGTCCGCGAGGAGATGGACGCGATCGGCGCCCAGGAGGTCCTGCTCCCCGCCCTGCTGCCGCGCGAGCCGTACGAGGCCACCGGCCGCTGGGACGAGTACGGCGCGGAGCTGTTCCGGCTCCAGGACCGCAAGGGCGGCGACTACCTGCTCGGCCCGACCCACGAGGAGATCTTCACCCTGCTGGTGAAGGACCAGGCGTCCTCCTACAAGGACCTGCCGGTCATCCTCTACCAGATCCAGCACAAGTACCGTGACGAGGCCCGCCCGCGGGCCGGCATCCTGCGCGGCCGTGAGTTCCTGATGAAGGACTCCTACTCCTTCGACACCGAGGACGAGGGCCTGGCCCAGTCCTACGCGCTGCACCGCCAGGCCTACCAGAAGGTCTTCGAGCGCCTGGGCCTCGACTACCGCATCTGCGCCGCCACCGCCGGCGCGATGGGCGGCTCCAAGTCGGAGGAGTTCCTCGCCCCCGCCGAGGCCGGCGAGGACACCTTCGCGGACTGCCCGAACTGCGACTTCGCGGCCAACACCGAGGCGATCACGTACGAGCTGAAGCCGGTGGACGCGCAGGACGTCCCGGCCCTCGAGGAGATCCCCACCCCGGACACCCCGACCATCGAGACCCTCGCCGCCCACCTCGGCGTCGAGGCCTCCGCGACCCTCAAGAACCTCCTCGTGAAGGTCGACGGCGAGATCGTGGCCGTGGGCGTCCCCGGTGACCGCGAGGTCGACATGGGCAAGGTCGAGGCGCACTTCGCGCCCGCCGCCGTCGAGATGGTCACCGAGGCGGACTTCGCGGGCCGCCCCGACCTGGTCCGCGGCTATGTCGGTCCGCAGGGCCTGGGGGAGAAGGTCAAGTACATCGCCGACCCGCGCGTGGCCCCGGGCACGGACTGGATCACCGGCGCCAACAAGGAGGGCACCCACGCCAAGCACGTCCTGGTCGGCCGTGACTTCGAGGTCGACGAGTACGTCGACGTCGTGGTGGTCCAGGAGGGCGACCCGTGCCCGAAGTGCGGCACCGGCCTCAAGCTGGACCGCGCCATCGAGATCGGCCACATCTTCCAGCTCGGCCGCAAGTACGCCGACGCCCTCAAGCTCGACGTCCTCGGCCAGAACGGCAAGCCGGTCCGCGTGACCATGGGCTCCTACGGCATCGGCGTCTCCCGCGCGGTCGCCGCCCTCGCCGAGCAGACCGCCGACGACAAGGGCCTGTGCTGGCCCGCCGAGGTCGCCCCGGCCGACGTGCACGTCGTCGCCGCGGGCAAGGCCCTCCAGATCGAACTCGCCCTCGACGTCTCCGAGAAGCTGCGCGCGGCGGGCCTCAGGGTCCTCGTCGACGACCGCGCCGGGGTCTCCCCGGGCGTGAAGTTCACCGACTCCGAGCTCATCGGCGTCCCGCAGATCCTGGTCGCGGGCCGCCGTGCCGCCGAGGGCGTCCTGGAACTCAAGGACCGCCGTACCGGCGAGCGCGAGGAACTGACGGTGGACGAGGCGATCGCCCGCCTGAGCGCCTAGGGGAGTAGGGGGCAGGGCCACCCTGCCCCCTACGTCAGAGCCACCCGGCGAACTCCAGCAGCAGCTCCGCGTCCCGGGGTCGGCCCACCCGCAGTGCCCGGACGCCCGACTCCACGGCCCGGAACAGCGTCCAGCCCCGGAGCCGTTCCTGGTCCACGTCCAGGGACTCGGCGAGCCGCTTGACCCGGCGGCGGGTCGTCGACGCCCCCGACGGTGAGGCGATCAGGTCCTCCACCCGGTCCCGTACCAGCCGGGCCAGGTCGAACGCGCACTCCCCGACCACCGGATCCGGCCCCACCGCCAGCCAGGGAGCCCGCTCACCCGCCAGCACCTTGCTCTGCCGGAACGTCCCGTGCAGCAACCGCGCCTCGGGCGGCGCGGCCAGCAGTTCCTCCCGGGCCGAGAGCGCCGCGTCCACCAGTCCGGCCACCTCCGCCGGAACGGGCGCGCCCCGCATGGCCACGGCCTGCCGCCCGGTCCGTTCGGCGACCGTCTCGAAGACGGCCCCCTCGGGCGGCGTCACCCACAGCCGCCGCAGCGTCCCCGCCGCCTCCAGCCACGCCTTCGCCTCCGGCAGCGACCGCACGGAGACATCCGGATGCAGCCGCTCCAGCAGCAGGACCCCTTCCGTCGCGGGGGACTCGATCAGCTGTACGGCCCCCAGCCCGCCCCAGTGGGCCAGGGCCGCCCGCTCCGCCTCCGGCCGGGCCCGCGGCGGGGCCAGCTTGAGCACCGCGGGGGTGCCGTCGGCGAGGCGCACCAGCACGACCAGGCTGCTGCGCCCACCCGGCACCTGAACCCGCTCCACGGTCAACTGCCGCAGCGCGACGGCCTCCCGGGTCGTCTCGGGCAGCTTCTCCACCCAGGCGTCACCGTCCGGGGCGCTCTCAGCGAGCGCCCGTACCAGCCGCTGCGGGGGTTCGAAAGCCATGCGCGAGCCGTCCCTTTCCGATGCCGTGTCCCGCCGTAGGCGATTGCCGTGCCCCTCTGCGGGCGATGCCGTGTCCCGCGGGTTCGCGACTGCCGTGTCCTGCCTGTTCGCGGCTGCGGTGCCGCGCTGATCGCGACTGCCGTGTCCCGCCCGTTCGCGACTGTCCTGTCACGCCGTGGGCGAGTGCGGTGTCACGCCGTGGGGCGAGGCCGAGCCCGCCCGCTCCGCGAGCCCAGGGAAGGCTACGCTGCCGCCGCGCCAGCGCACCGCCCGCACCGCGGCCTCCCGCAGTGCCTCGGCGGCCGTGCCCCGCCGCTCGCCCTCGGTTGCCCGGACCACGTCCGCGTACACCCCGGCCACCCGGTCCTCCAGGACCGCGGCGAGCCGTACGGCCGCCACCGAGTCCGGCACCGGGAAGGGCAGCGCGTACCCGGCCGCCGCGGCCACCGGCGTCCCGCCCAGGCCCCGTACCGCGCGCACCAGCGCGTCCCGGCGGGCCCGGTGGGAGTCGTAGGCGGCCATGGCCTCCGAGCGCCGGCCCTCGCGGATCCGGCCGCCGACGACGCCGTAGCCGTAGACGGCCGCGTGCTCGGCGGCCAGCGCCTCCTGGAGGGCCTCCAGCTCACGCTTCTCGCTCATCGGGAACCCTCCGTCAGCAGGTAGGCGTGGGCCGCGCCGGCCGCCGCCACCGAGGCCAGCAGCCGGGCCAGCTCGCCCGGCACCTCAAGCAGCGCCCTGGCCCGCCGGTCGGCGAGCGCGCGTTCGGCGGCGGCGAGCTGGGCGAGGGCCTCCTTCTCGGTCGCGGGCACGGTGACCGACGGCGCGGGCGAGGCGACCGACGGCGAGGCGCCGCCCGGTGTGCCGGAGGCGCTGTCCGACGGGCCGGGGGAGGCCTTCGGGGCCGTCTCGCCGAACGCCTCGGCATGGCGTACGGCTTCCGCCCGCAGCGGTCCCATCCGCTCCGCGAGCGTCGGATACGCGGCCAGGACGGCGTCGTACCGCTCGACGATCCCGCGGCTGTCCCGCGCCGCACGCGCGCGTGCCCGCTCGACCACGGACGGGCTGCCGGCGGTCGTCTCCTCGCCGCTTCCGGCGCCGTCGGAGCAGCCCGCCAGCAGGGCGCCGCCGGCGACCGTGGCGAGCAGGGATCTTCTGCGCGGCCCGGAGGGGACGCGCGGCGGAGGGGGGTACGACACGACAGACGTCCTCGGGAAGCTCGTACGAACACACGGGCGGGAGGTCGGGCCCGCCGGCGATCACGGTACCCGCGCATCCGAGGTCACCTGGACGGCAACACCCCCCGCGACCGGATACCCTTTGACCAGACACGCGACCTACCCACAACAGCACACGCGGCCGAGGAGTCACCCGGATGAGCACCACCCAGAGCGAGAGGCTGCGAGAGCTCCTGGAACCGCTCGTCACCTCCCAGGGCCTGGATCTCGAAGAGATCGCAGTGGACTCCGTCGGACGAAAGCGAGTGCTGCGCGTCGTCGTCGACTCCGACACCGGTGCCGACCTGGACCAGATCGCCGATGTGAGCCGCGAGCTCTCGGCGAAGCTCGACGAGAGCGACGCGATGGGTGCGGGGGAGTACACCCTCGAGGTCGGCACCCCGGGCGCCGAGCGGCTCCTCAAGGAGCACCGGCACTATGTGCGCGCCGTGGACCGGCTGGTGAAGTTCCAGCTGACCGAGGGCGGCGAACTGGTCGCCCGGATCCTGACCGTGGACGACGAAGGCCTCGACCTCGAGGTCCCCGGTGTCAAGGGCCGCAAGGCCACCGCCCGCAGAATCGCCTTCTCCGACATCGACAAGGCGCGTGTGCAGGTCGAGTTCAACCGCAAGGACAAGAACGAAGAGGAGGCGTAGCCGTGGACATCGACATGAGTGCCCTGCGGGGCTTGGTACGGGAGAAGGAGATCTCCTTCCCCCTGTTGGTCGAGGCGATCGAGTCGGCCCTCCTCATCGCCTACCACCGCACCGAGGGAAGCCGCCGTCACGCGCGCGTGGAGCTCAACCGGGAGACCGGCCATGTGACCGTGTGGGCGAAGGAGGACCCCGACGACCTCGAGGAGGGCCAGGAGCCCCGCGAGTTCGACGACACCCCCTCGGGCTTCGGCCGGATCGCCGCCACCACCGCCAAGCAGGTCATCCTGCAGCGGCTGCGCGACGCCGAGGACGACGCGACGCTCGGCGAGTACGCGGGACGTGAGGGCGACATCGTCATGGGCGTGGTCCAGCAGGGCCGCGACCCGAAGAACGTCCTCGTGGACATCGGCAAGCTGGAGGCCATCCTGCCGGTGCAGGAGCAGGTCCCCGGGGAGACGTATCCGCACGGCATGCGGCTGCGGTCGTACGTCGTACGGGTGGCGCGGGGCGTTCGCGGGCCGTCCGTGACCCTCTCGCGCACCCACCCCAACCTGGTGAAGAAGCTCTTCGCCCTGGAGGTGCCGGAGATCGCCGACGGGTCCGTGGAGATCGCCGCGATCGCCCGTGAGGCCGGTCACCGCACCAAGATCGCTGTACGGTCCACCCGTTCGGGCCTGAACGCCAAGGGCGCCTGCATCGGCCCCATGGGCGGCCGGGTGCGCAATGTCATGGGTGAGCTGAACGGTGAGAAGATCGACATCGTCGACTGGTCGGACGACCCGGCCGAGATGGTGGCGAACGCCCTGTCGCCGGCCCGGGTCTCCAAGGTCGAGGTGGTGGACATGGCCGCCCGCTCCGCGCGCGTGACCGTCCCCGACTACCAGCTCTCCCTCGCCATCGGCAAGGAAGGGCAGAACGCCCGGCTCGCGGCCCGGCTCACCGGCTGGCGCATCGACATCCGGCCGGACACCGAGCAGAGCGCTGAGCAGGAGCGCTAGGACGCGGAACAGGGCTGAGGAATAGATCCAAGCCGAACGCCGCTGAGATCACGACAACAACCGTTCGATCCCTGCCCCCAAGGGGTGAGGTCGGTACGGGGAGGTAGACTTAAGAGTGTCTGGCCGGACGCACGCCCGCGCATGCCCTGAACGCACCTGTGTGGGATGCAGGCAGCGAGCGGCCAAGACCGATCTGCTGCGCATCGTGGCGATCAAGGACGCATGCGTCCCCGATCATCGCGGTACGCTGCCCGGCCGGGGTGCGTACATCCACCCCGCCCTGGTCTGTCTCGATCAGGCGGTACGCCGCCGGGCGTTCACGCGGGCGTTGCGCGCCCCGGGAGCGCTCGACACAAACGCGTTGCGCCAGTACGTCGAGCAGACAGACAGTTGCCGGTAGGCAACACCGTAAGGAAGGTCGTGCGGAACCCCCGCGCGGCCCTGGTACCCCGCGAGTTGGAAGTAGGTCGAGATTGCGATGAGCACTCGATGAGCACGCGATGAGTACGCCCATGAAGTAGCGACGGTCCGGACGCACCCGGACCTAAAAGGAGCGAAGTGGCTAAGGTCCGGGTATACGAACTCGCCAAGGAGTTCGGGGTTGAGAGCAAGGTCGTCATGGCCAAGCTCCAGGAACTCGGTGAATTCGTCCGTTCGGCGTCTTCGACCATCGAAGCGCCCGTCGTCCGTAAGCTGACGGACGCCCTCCAGCAGGGCAACGGAGGCGGCAAGGCCGCCCCCGCACGCAAGGCCGCCCCGGCACGTCCGGCGGCCCCCTCTCCCGCGCAGGCCGCCCGTCCGGCCGCCCCGCGCCCGCCGGCCCCCAAGCCGGCCGCCGCCGAGAGGCCCGCGGCTCCCGCCGCGCCGGCCGCTCCCGGCCCCCGTCCCACCCCGGGCCCGAAGCCCGCGCCGCGCCCCGCGCCGGCGTCCCCGGCTCCGACCACGCCCGAGTTCACCGCGCCGCCGTCGGCTCCCGCCGCGCCGGCCTCCCAGGGCCAGGGCTCCGGCCCGCGTCCGGGCGCCCCGCGTCCGGCCGGCCAGCAGGCCCCGCGTCCCGGCGCTCCGCGTCCGGCCGCCGGTCCCGGTCAGGGCGGCCAGGGCCGCGGTGACCGCGCCGACCGTCCCGGCGCTCCGCGTCCGGGCGGCCAGGGCGCGCGTCCCGGTGCCCGTCCGGCCGGTCCCCGTCCGGGCAACAACCCGTTCACCTCTGGTGGCTCCACCGGCATGGCGCGCCCGCAGGCGCCCCGTCCGGGCGGTGCCCCGCGTCCCGGCGGCCCGGGTGGCCCCGGAGGCGCTCCCGGCGGCGCTCCGCGTCCGCAGGGTCAGGGCCAGGGCGGTCCCCGTCCCCAGGGCGCGGCGGGCGGTCCCCGTCCGCAGGCTCCGGGCGGCGCCCGTCCCAGCCCGGGCGGCATGCCCCGTCCGCAGGGCGGTCCCCGTCCCGGCGGCGGCCCCGGCGGCCCGCGTCCCAACCCCGGCATGATGCCGCAGCGTCCGGCTGCCGGCCCGCGTCCCGGCGGCGGTGGCCCCGGTGGCCGCGGTCCCGGTGGCGGCGGTCGTCCCGGAGGTCCCGGTGGCCGTGGTGGCACGCAGGGCGCCTTCGGTCGTCCCGGCGGTCCCGCGCGTCGCGGTCGCAAGTCGAAGCGGCAGAGGCGCCAGGAGTACGAGGCCATGCAGGCCCCGTCGGTCGGCGGTGTGATGCTGCCTCGCGGCAACGGCGAGACCATTCGCCTGTCGCGCGGTGCCTCCCTCACCGACTTCGCGGAGAAGATCAACGCCAACCCGGCGTCGCTCGTCGCGGTCATGATGAACCTCGGCGAGATGGTCACGGCCACGCAGTCCGTCTCCGACGAGACGCTGCAGCTCCTCGCGGGCGAGATGAACTACGAGGTTCAGATCGTCAGCCCCGAGGAGGAGGACCGCGAGCTGCTCGAGTCCTTCGACATCGAGTTCGGCGAGGACGAGGGCGACGACGAGGACCTGGTCGTCCGTCCGCCGGTCGTGACCGTCATGGGTCACGTCGACCACGGTAAGACCCGACTCCTCGACGCCATCCGCAAGACGAACGTCATCGCGGGCGAGGCCGGCGGCATCACCCAGCACATCGGTGCCTACCAGGTCTCCACCCAGGTCAACGACGAGGACCGCGCGATCACCTTCATCGACACCCCGGGTCACGAGGCGTTCACCGCCATGCGTGCCCGTGGTGCCCGGTCGACGGACATCGCGATCCTGGTCGTCGCGGCCAACGACGGCGTCATGCCGCAGACGGTCGAGGCGCTCAACCACGCCAAGGCGGCCGACGTCCCGATCGTCGTCGCGGTCAACAAGATCGACGTCGAGGGCGCCGACCCGACCAAGGTGCGCGGTCAGCTGACCGAGTACGGCCTGGTGGCCGAGGAGTACGGCGGCGACACCATGTTCGTCGACATCTCCGCCAAGCAGGGTCTGCACATCGACTCCCTGCTGGAGGCCGTGGTCCTGACCGCGGACGCCTCGCTCGACCTGCGGGCCAACCCGAACCAGGACGCGCAGGGCATCTCCATCGAGTCCCGTCTCGACCGCGGTCGCGGTGCCGTGGCGACGGTCCTCGTGCAGCGAGGCACCCTGCGGGTCGGCGACACGATGGTCGTGGGCGACGCCTACGGCCGTGTCCGCGCCATGCTCGACGACAACGGCAACAACGTCGCCGAGGCCGGTCCGTCCACTCCGGTCCAGGTGCTGGGTCTGACCAACGTCCCGGGTGCCGGCGACAACTTCCTGGTGGTCGACGAGGACCGTACGGCCCGTCAGATCGCCGAGAAGCGTGCCGCCCGCGAGCGCAACGCGGCCTTCGCCAAGCGCACGCGCCGTGTCTCGCTCGAGGACCTGGACAAGGTGCTCAAGGCCGGCGAGGTCCAGCAGCTCAACCTCATCATCAAGGGTGACGCTTCTGGTTCCGTCGAGGCTCTCGAGTCCTCCCTGCTCCAGCTGGACGTCGGCGAAGAGGTCGACATCCGCGTCCTGCACCGCGGCGTCGGTGCGGTCACGGAGTCGGACATCGACCTGGCGATGGGCTCGGACGCCATCGTGATCGGCTTCAACGTGCGCGCCGCCGGGCGGGCACAGCAGATGGCCGAGCGCGAGGGCGTGGACGTCCGCTACTACTCGGTCATCTACCAGGCGATCGAGGAGATCGAGGCGGCCCTCAAGGGCATGCTCAAGCCGGAGTACGAAGAGGTCGAGCTCGGTACGGCGGAGATCCGCGAGGTCTTCCGCTCGTCCAAGCTGGGCAACATCGCGGGTGTTCTCATCCGCTCCGGCGAGGTCAAGCGCAACACCAAGGCCCGTCTGCTGCGCGATGGCAAGGTCATCGCGGAGAACCTCAACATCGAGGGCCTGCGCCGCTTCAAGGACGACGTCACCGAGATCCGCGAAGGCTTCGAGGGCGGTATCAACCTCGGAAACTTCAACGACATCAAGATCGACGACGTCATCGCGACGTACGAGATGCGCGAGAAGCCGCGAGGCTGACCGTCACAGCACGCGATCGGGGCCGGTCGGCGGACGTAATATCCGTCGATCGGCCCCGGCCGTTGCGTGTACGGTTCCCGTATCGGCGTCGACGCGGCGCCCGTACCCCGAACCGGCGGGACATCCGGACACACATGTATGTGGGGACTCTGTCCTTCGACCTGCTCCTCGGTGACGTGCACTCGCTGAAGGAGAAACGCTCTCTCGTCCGTCCGATCGTGGCCGAGCTCCAGCGCAAGTACGCGGTGAGCGCGGCGGAGACGGGGAACCAGAACCTCCATCGCAGGGCCGAGATCGGGCTGGCGGTGGTCTCCGGGGACACGGGACACCTCACCGACGTACTGGACCGCTGTGAGCGGCTGGTCGCCGGGCGGCCCGAGGTGGAACTGCTCTCGGTTCGACGCAGGCTCCACAGCGACGAAGACTGAAGCAACAAGTAAGTACTTAAGGAGACGGACCAGTGGCCGACAACGCGCGCGCCAAGAGGCTGGCGGACCTCATCCGAGAGGTGGTGGCCCAGAAGCTGCTGCGCGGGATCAAGGACCCGCGGCTCGGCTCACACGTCACCATCACGGACACCCGGGTCACCGGTGACCTGCGGGAGGCGACCGTCTTCTACACGGTGTACGGAGGCGAGGAGGAGCGGGCGGCCGCGGCCGCCGGACTGGAGAGCGCCAAGGGCGTGCTCCGCTCCGCGGTCGGGGCGGCGGCGGGCGTGAAGTTCACCCCCACGCTGACCTTCGTGGCCGACGCGCTGCCCGACACCGCCAAGACCATCGACGACCTCCTCGACAAGGCCCGCCAGTCCGACGAGAAGGTGCGCGAGGTCTCGGCCGGCGCCAAGTACGCCGGCGAGGCCGACCCGTACCGGAAGCCGGGCGACGAGGACGAGACGGACGACGCCGCCGAATGACCCAGAAGAACCGGACGCCCGACGGCCTTGTCATCGTCGACAAGCCGTCGGGCTTCACTTCGCACGACGTGGTCGCCAAGATGCGCGGGATCGCGCGGACCCGCCGCGTCGGACACGCCGGCACCCTCGACCCCATGGCGACGGGCGTGCTCGTCCTCGGCGTCGAGAAGGCGACCAAGCTCCTCGGGCACCTCGCGCTGACCGAGAAGGAGTACCTGGGCACGATCCGGCTCGGCCAGACGACCCTGACCGACGACGCCGAGGGCGAGATCACGGGGTCGGCCGACGCCTCGAAGGTCACCCGGGAGGCCGTCGACGCCGGGATCGCCAAGCTGAGCGGCGACATCATGCAGGTGCCGTCCAAGGTCAGCGCCATCAAGATCGACGGGGTGCGCTCGTACAAGCGGGCGCGTGAGGGCGAGGAGTTCGAGATCCCGGCCCGTCCCGTGCGGATCTCGTCCTTCGCGGTCCACGACGTCCGCGACGCGGTCGCCGAGGACGGCACCCCGGTCCTCGACCTGGTCGTGTCGGTGGTCTGCTCCTCCGGTACCTACATCCGGGCGCTCGCCCGTGACCTGGGCGCGGACCTGGGCGTGGGCGGCCATCTGACGGCGCTGCGCCGCACGCGCGTGGGCCCGTACAAGCTGGACTCGGCCCGGACGCTCGACCAGCTCCAGCAGGAGCTGACGGTGATGCCCATCGGCGAGGCCGCGGCGGCCGCCTTCCCGCGCTGGGACGTCGACGCGCGGCGGGCGAAGCTGCTCACCAACGGCGTACGGCTCGACATGCCCGAGGAGTACGCAGGCGTCGGCACGGTGGCCGTCTTCGACCCCGAGGGCGTCTTCCTCGCGCTGGTCGAGGAGCACAAGGGCAAGGCGAAGAGCCTGGCCGTCTTCGGCTGAGGCTCCTTCGGGGGCACCGGGGCTGACTTTGCCCGTGGAGCGGCGATCACGGGGTTGTGCCGCCGCTCCACGGTCCCCCCTCGGTTCCCCCACCCCTAGGGTGTATCCGCCCGTCCCTTTCCATTCACCCGCGCGGGCAGGCGCTCGGAGTGAACCGGGGGTGTGGAAGGGGGCGCGTTCACCACGCGATCTGTCCCGCTGATCACCCCGCACCTACCGTCGAAAACAGGAACGTGCGTACGGCGGGAAGGCTCGACCATGACGGCAGGGGGGGACTCCGTCGGCGGAGCGGTTGGCTCCGCGGGGGAGGGCGGGGGATGGGGTGGTGGGGGTTCGGGGGAGGTTGGTCGGTCGGTTGGGTCGGCTGGGTCGGCCGGGCAGGCTGGACCAGCTGGGCAGGCCGGGCAGGCGGGCGTGGCGATGGGCGACGCCGTGTGGGCCGCCGACGGGGGCCTTGCGGCCGGTGGCGGTGTGGGGGCCGGTTCGGGTGGGGGTCTCGCCGGTGGTGACGGGACTTGGGTCGGTTCGGGTGGGGACCTTACGGCCGGTGCGGCCGGTGGCGGTGTGGGGGCCGGTTCGGGTGGGGGTCTCGCCGGTGGTGACGGGACTTTGGTCGGTTCGGGTGGGGACCTGACGGCCGGTGCGGCCGGTGGCGGCGTGTGGGGCGGTTCGGGTGAGAGTCCTGCGGGCGGTGATGCCTTGGGGGTTGGTTCCGGTGGGGGGCTCACGGGCGGTGGCGCCTCTTGGGTCGGTTCCGCTGGGGGCCTTGCGGGCGCCGGCGCCTCTGAGGACGGTTCGGGTGGGGGCCTTGCGAGCGGTGACGCCGTGTTGGCTGGCTCTGGCGGGGGTGGCGCGGGCGGTGACGGGGGGCAGGTTCGCGGAAGTGGGTGTGTGGGGGCCCGGGCACTGGGGCGGGGGTGGCGGGCGCGGCACGCTCGTGGTCGGTCGCCGCGTCCTGAGGGCGGGGTCGGGCGGGACGACGATCTCGTGTGCCTGTATGACCTGGCCGGGCGGCTGCGCGGGGTCGGGTTTGCCGCCGATCACCACGGCACCGTCCTCACCGGGCACGAGGTCGTCGACGGGCTGGCGCGGATCGTACTGCGTGCCGGTGACCGCAGCTGTGTGGTGAGCGCCGACGACGTGACGCCGCTGCCCGAGCGGGATCTGGCGCTCGTGCGGACCGAGGGCCTCGGCGTGGACCCGTTGCCGCTGTCCGTGCGTGACACCGTCGAGCCCGGCACCTATGTGCGCCTGCCCGCCGGCTGCTGGCGTGAGGCCCGGGTGCTCGGCCCGGCCACCGTGACCTACACGGCCACCGACCGCTTCCATCTCCTCGACGGTGTCCTGGAGTTGGCGATCGGCACCGCGGGCCGGGACGCGCTGCGACTGGGCGGCGGGGCCGCCGGAGGCCCCGTCCTCGACGCCGGGACCGGCGCGGTCGTCGCCGTCCTCGGCACCGCCCTCCAGAACGGCCACCACGACACCGCCCACGCGATCCCACTCCGCCCGGCGCTTCCTGGTCTTCTCGGAGGTTCGCTGGCGGGGAGCGCCGGACCTGGTCCTCTCGGGGGCTCACAGGCCGCGAACGCTGGCCCCGGTCCTCGTGGGGGTGCGCAGGCAGGGATCGGCGGGCCTGGCTCACCCGGGGGTCCACTCGGCAGGAGTACTCGGCCTGGTCCTCTCGGGGGCCCGCAGGCCGGGAACGCTGGCCCCGGTCCTCGTGGGGGTGCGCAGGCAGGGATCGGCGGGCCTGGCTCACCCGGGGGTCCGCTCGGCAGGAGTACTCGGCCAGGTCACCTCGGGGGCCCACAGACAGGGAACACAGGCCCGGGTCCTCTCGGTGGCCCCCTCGCGGGGAGTGCCGTCTCCGGTCCTCATGCGAACCCGCTCGCGCAGAGTGCCGTCCCCAGCCCCCAGGCGAAGCCTCCCGCGGAGCACACGGCCCTCAGCCGCCACGCGAATCCGCCCGCGAAGACCACCACCCCCCACCCCCTCGCCCACCTCCTCGCCGAAAACGCGCTCACCGTCCCCGCCTACGGCGTCGACCTCAACCTCGCCGGTGTCCTGGAGTTGACCGCCACCTCGGTGGGGCAGGACGGGCCGGCCGGCACCCTGGCCGGTCACGTGGGTCGGGGGGACGCGGCGGAGGTGGTCGAACGAGGTGTCACGGCAAGGGAGTTCGCCGCCTTCAGCGACGGCCCCGCCACCGTCCTCGGACTCGTCGGGCCGCCCGGCAGCGGCCGTACGACGGAACTCGCCGCCCTCGCCGCCCGCCGCCACCGCGGCCCCGCCCCCGCCCCCACCCTTTGGCTGCGCGGCGCCGACCTGGAGGACACCGACGACTCGGTGGCCGACGCGGCGCGCCGCGCGCTCGCCAGGGCCGCCCGGATCGTCGCGACCTCCGCGGACACCGGCCCCGCCGACCTGGGCGACCTCACCCCCGAACGCCTGGCCCGGCTGGCCCAGGACGCCGGCCGCCCCCTGTTCCTCCTCCTCGACGGACCCGAGGAGATGCCCCCGGTCCTCGCCCACCGCCTCGCGGAGTGGACGCGGGGCACGGCGCGCTGGCTGCGGGAGACCGGGGCGCGGCTGGTGGTGGCGTGCCGCGAGGAGTACTGGGAGGGCACGGACTTCCCGGCCGACCTGCTGTACGGCGACCCCGACCGGCACATCCCGCCCCGCGTCCCCCTCGCCGACCTCACCGACGACGAGGCCCGCCGCGCCCGCGCCCGCTACGCCCTCCCCGACGGCACCCTCACCGCCCCCGACGACCGGCACCCCCTCACCCTCCGGCTGCTCGCCGAGGTCCGCGCCGCCCTCCCCGACACCCCGCCCGCCCCCGTCGACCGCGACCAGGTCTTCGAGGCCTACCTCGACCTGATGTGCCTGCGCGTCGCGGTCCGGCTGGCCGGCCCGACCGGGCTGCGCGGCACCGCCGTGCGCCGGCTCGCCGCGAAGGTCTCCGGGCAGGTCCACGAGGCCGCCCGCCGCAGCCTGGGCCCCGGCCAGGGCGAGCTGGACCGCGCGGCGTTCGAGGCGGTGTTCCCCTGGGGCCCGGCTCCGAAGCGGCTCGGCGGCACCGGCTGGGCCTCCGCCGTCCTCACCGAGGGCCTCCTGGTCCCCGCCGGCAGCGGCTACCGCTTCGCCCACGAGGAGCTCGCCGACTGGATCCAGGGCATGCACCTGGACCTGGACGAGGCCCTGCGCGCCCTGGTCCACCCCCGCCGCACCGACCCGCAGCGGCACCTCCCCGTCCCGCACCACCGCATCGGCCCCGTCGTCGAGGCCCTGCTCCTCGTGGCCCGCCAGCAGGGCGCACCCCAACTGACGTACCGGCTGGAGGAGTTGCTCCACGCCCTCGACATCGACCCGCACTCCTGGTGGGCCGCCCGTCTCCTCACCGAGACCCTCCTGCGGGTGCCCGACGCGACGCCGTACACCGATGTCCTGCGGCAGCTCGCCGACCGTCTCGTGGCCGGGCGCCGCCGCAGTGAACCGGTCCCGCCCGCCTTCGGCCCCGCCTTCTGGACCGCCCTGCGGCTCCCGCAGGGCGCCCGCTTCGACCTGCTGCGCCGGCTCGTCCTCGCCGACGGGCCCCCGCAGGAGCCCGGACCGAGGTTCCTGGACGCCGTTGCGGAGCTGCTCGCCGTCGACCCCGCCGCCGTACAGCCGCAGCTGACCCGCTGGTTCGACGACGACCGGGCGCTGCCCGCGACCCCGCACGCGACCGTCGCCGAGGCCGCGCAGGCGCTGCTGCACACACACCGGACCCGGGCCCTGGACGACCTCACCGAGGTGCTCGTCGGGTGTGCGCACCGGCGGGGCGACGAACTGCTCGCCGTGCTGGCCGAGGACGAGCCCTCGGCGGTGTGCCGGGCCGTGGACCGGTGGGCCCACGACGAGCGTCCGGCGAGGAGGGTGGCCGCTGCGGCGTACGGACTGCGGGCCGCCCCGCACGTGCGCACCGAGGCCGACCGCGAGCTGCTGCGCTACGCCGCCCTCGCCCTGCTGGCCCGCCCCGAGGACCCCGCCCTGCACGGCGCCGCACTCGCCCTGCTCGTCCGCGATCCCCACACGCGTGCCCGTCATCTCCCGCAGGCGCTCGGGCACTTCGCGGCCGGCGACCCGCAGTTCCCGCCCGGCGCGCTGGTCCCCGCGCTCGCCACCCACCCCGGCCCGGTCCTGGACGCCTTCCGGGAGCGGCTGCGGCGGCCCGGCGCCGGGGAGGCGCTGCGCACCCTCGCCGACGTCTCCACGCCCGCCCTGGCCCGCCGGGTGGCCGCGCTGGTGCGGGAGGTCGTCGAGAGGCGCCCGGAGACCGCCGGGGACGTGGCCGCCTACGTCGACCGGCGCCTCGACCAGGGGCCCGCCGCCCGGGCCGTCCTCCTCCCGCTGGTCACCGGGCTCCTCGACGGCGGCCCGGAAGGCGTGCGGGCCGCGCTGGCGACCGTCCTCGCGGGCCCCGGCACCCCCGCCTCCCGCCCGCTGCGCGACGAACTCCTCGACCACCTCCTCGACCACGAGCGGGAGCCCGCGGTCCTGGCCGCCCTGCTGCCCGCGGCCGCCGCGCGCGCGGACACCGACATCCGCGCCCTCGTCCACCGCATCGGCCTGCTCCTGGTCCGCACCCCGGACGGCGCCACCCGCTTCGACCGCGGACTCGTCGACCTCGGTCGGCACGTGCCCGGATTCGCCGCGCTGGTGGCCGGCTGGCTCGCCGAGGCCCCGCGCGAGTGGGCGGCGGTGGTCGGGCCCAGCACCCGGCGGATGATCGGGAACCTCGCGGGCGCACGGGTCCCCGCCTGACGTCCGCGCCACCCCGGATGTGCGTGCGTCGGGTCACAGCCCCCATGCCGATGCGGGCCACGGGCACCCGGCATGGCACCCTTAGACCTGCGCAGGTCTTGAGAGTCAATACGGACACGGGTTCGACGAGGAGCGGTCACAGTGCAGCGCTGGCGTGGCTTGGAGGACATCCCCGAGGACTGGGGGCGCAGCGTCGTCACCATCGGTTCCTACGACGGGGTCCACCGCGGGCACCAGCTGATCATCCGGCACGCCGTGGACCGCGCGCGTGAGCTGGGTGTTCCCTCGGTCGTGGTCACCTTCGACCCGCACCCCAGCGAGGTCGTCCGCCCCGGCAGCCACCCGCCGCTGCTGGCCCCGCACCATCGCCGCGCCGAGCTGATGGCGGACCTGGGCGTGGACGCGGTCCTGATCCTCCCCTTCACCACCGAGTTCTCGAAGCTCTCGCCGGCCGACTTCGTCGTCAAGGTGCTCGTCGACAAGCTGCACGCCAAGGCGGTCGTCGAGGGCCCCAACTTCCGCTTCGGCCACAAGGCCGCGGGCAATGTCGACTTCCTCACCGAACAGGGCAAGACGTACGACTTCGAGGTCGAGGTCGTCGACCTGTACGTGTCCGGCGCGGCGGGCGGCGGCGAGCCCTTCTCCTCCACGCTGACCCGGCGCCTGGTCGCCGAGGGGGACGTCGAGGGGGCCGGGGAGATCCTGGGCCGCCCGCACCGGGTGGAGGGCGTGGTCGTCCGAGGTGCCCAGCGCGGACGGGAGTTGGGCTTCCCGACGGCCAACGTCGAGACCCTCCCGCACACCGCGATCCCCGCCGACGGCGTCTACGCGGGCTGGCTGCACGTCCAGGGCGAGGCGATGCCGGCCGCGATCTCCGTCGGCACCAACCCGCAGTTCGACGGCACCGAGCGCACGGTGGAGGCGTACGCCATCGACCGCGTCGGGCTCGACCTGTACGGGCTGCACGTGGCGGTGGACTTCCTCGCCTATGTGCGCGGACAGCAGAAGTTCGACTCGCTGGACGCGCTGCTGAAGGCGATGAGCGGGGACGTGCAGCGGTGCCGTGAGCTGATCGAGGGCGCTTCCCGGGACTGACCGCGGACACACGAAAGGGGGCCGGCA
>NZ_JBHUXV010000084.1:0-42988 GCF_042669125.1 Streptomyces sp. NPDC057253
TTCGTGATGTGCGAACGCATGTGCCGAGGAAACGACGGCCGTGCCGCCGGGGGCAGTTGGCTGGAACTGTGTTTCACTTGTCGTTCTGTGGGCATGTCGACAAAACGCTGAAGTGACCTCACTGGCTGCGGTATACCAGGTGTACCCAGGTTGCAGGTGGTGCGACGATGGACGTTATGGGGGACAAGGCAACTCTGTTCGAGACAGGGCGTTTTGTGCAACCTTCCGGGCGGGACGGGGCCGGGGAGGCGCCTGACGACGCCGCCGAGGAGGTCCGGCAGCGGCTCGCCGCCGAAGCCGGAGACGTCGAGGCGATGAGCGTCCTCGGCGCCCTGCTGCTGCGCCGCGGTGATCTCGACGGAGCCGAGCCCCATCTGCGTGCCGCCACCGCCGCCGGCGACCGGGCGGCCGCCAACAACCTGGGTGTCCTGCTGCACCAGCGCGGCTACGCCGACGACGCGGCCGGCTGGTGGCGGATCGCCGCCGTCGCCGGATCCGCCGCGGCCGCGCACGCGCTGGGACGCCACCACCGCGAGCGGGGCGACGAGCCCGCCGCCGAGTACTGGCTGCGCCAGTCCGCCGAGCAGGGACACGCGCTGGGCGCCTACGCCCTCGCCGACCTGCTGGAGCACCGCGGGGACGCGGGCGCCGAGCAGTGGATGCGGACCGCCGCCGAGCGCGGGCACCGGGAGGCCGCCTACCGGCTGGCCCGTGCCCTCGACCGCCGGCTGGGCCCCGAGGGGGACATCGGGGACGACCACGGGGCCGGGGCCGACGCCGAGCAGTGGTACCGGCAGGCCGCCGCGCGCGGGCACCGGCGCGCGGCACTGCACCTCGGGGCGATCCTGGAGCGGCGCGGCGCCCTCAAGGAGGCCGGGCGCTGGTATCTGACCTCCGCGAAGGACGGGGAGGCACGGGCCGCCTGCGCGCTCGGGTTCCTGCTCCGGGACGCGGGCGACACCGAGAGCGCCGCCGTGTGGTGGCTGCGCGCCGCCCAGGACGGTGACGGCAACGCGGCCAACGCGCTGGGCGCGCTGCACGCCGAGCGCGGCGAGCCGCAGACCGCCGAGCGCTGGTACCGCGCGGCGATGGACGCCGGGGACGACAACGGCGCGTACAACCTCGGGCTGCTCTGCGCCGAGCAGGGGCGGACCGCGCAGGCCGAGCAGTGGTACCGGCGGGCGGCGTACGCGGGACACCGGGAGGCGGCCAACGCGCTCGCCATCCTGCTGCTCCAGGGCGGCGACACGGCCGGTGCGGAGCCCTGGTTCTCCAAGGCCGCGGAGGCCGGAAGCGTCGACGCCGCGTTCAACCTCGGCATCCTGTTCGCCGGGCGCGGCGAGGAGGCCGTCGCGCTGCGGTGGTACGAGCGGGCGGCTGCCGCCGGGCACACCGAGGCGGCGCTTCAGGTGGGCATCGCCCTGCTGCGGGACGGCGACGAGGCCGGCGCCGAGCGGCATCTGCGGTGCGCGGCGGGGGGCGGCAGCGCGGAGGCCGCGTACCGGCTCGCGACCGTGCTCGACGCCCGGCGGCCGCCGGTGCCCGCGCACACCCTCGGGGAGCCGGTGGACGCGGAGAAGAGCGAGTGCGAGGAGTGGTACGAGCGGGCGGCCTCGCAGGGGCATCGCCGGGCCCAGGTCCGGGTGGGGATGCTCGCCGCGTCCCGGGGCGATGTCGTCGAGGCGGCCCGGTGGTACCGGGAGGCCGCGGAGGCGGGGTCCCGCAACGGCGCCTTCAACCTGGGGCTGCTGCTCGCCCGGGAGGGGAGTGAGCCGGAGGCCGCGGTGTGGTGGACCCGGGCCGCCGACGCCGGGCACGGGCGGGCGGCGTTGCGGCTGGCCCTGGTCTACGCGCGTCGGGGGGAGCTGGCGGAGGGGCAGCGGTGGGCTGATCGGGCGGTGGCGCTGGGGCCTGCGGAGGTTTCTGAGCGGGCGGCTCGACTGCGGGACGCTCTGCGGGAAGAGCTGTCGGCGTAGCGCTCCGCGGGGATGCCGGGTCAGGTTGTTCACGCGGCTGCAGGCCGGTGGGGGCTGGTCGCGCAGTTCCCCGCGCCCCTTCGGGGCGTCGCCCCGGAAAAGCGATTTGCCTCTGGTCTCTCCTTTCACGTAACGTTGCATTCATCGACGCGGGGTGGAGCAGCTCGGTAGCTCGCTGGGCTCATAACCCAGAGGTCGCAGGTTCAAATCCTGTCCCCGCTACTGAAGGCCGAGGGCCGGAATCCGAAAGGGTTCCGGCCCTCGGTGTGTTTCATGGCGTGTGGCCCACCGCCTCCTCGTAGAGGGACCTGTTCACCGTTCTCGACTCCGGTAGCGGGTCACCCTCCGCCACGCCCTGTGCCTTGTACGCCGCCTGGAGGCGGTCCGTCGTGCCCGATCTGATCTCCCAGTCCATGCGCAGGGACGGGGTGGACCGGAGGATGGCCTCGTCGGTCTTCAGGAGTTTCGCCAGGTAGGTGACGAAGGTCGCATCGGACTTGTAGTCGGCCGGGAAGTACGTGTTCACCGTGCGGAGGTATGCCCTCAGCAGCGCGACCCCCGCGTCCACGTCGTCGTTCAGCAGGCCCGGGCCGTACAGCATCCCGCCCAGGGGCTCGCCGAGCGGCTGGCCGCCGAGGAAGGCGTAGCCGGGGGCGCCGTCGACCCTGCGCCAGACCGGGTCCAGGAGCCAGGCCGAGTCGACGCCGCCGTTCTGGAGGGCCGTCAGGACGTCCGCCGAGCCGAGCTGCTGGTACCGGATCTCGTCGAGGCCGCCGCCGTGCTTCTCCAGGGCCTTCTCCATCGGGTACGCGATCACCGAGCCCTTGCCGATCATCGTGCCCATCCTGCGGCCGGCCATCGTCACCTGGCCGGCGTTCTCGCCGTCCTTCAGCCGCACCCACAGGCCGCTCCTCGACTTCGGGTCGGGGGAGAAGTTCGCGGCGACCCAGCGGATGTCGAAGCCGCCCCGGATGCCGTTCATGACGGCTGCCTCGGGGGCCGCCCACAGGGCGTCGATGTCGCCCTTGGCCAGGAGGGGGAGCGAGTCCGGCGTGGGCAGCACCTTCAGGGTGACGTCCAGGCCCTCCTTCTTGAACTCGCCCTTGTCCACGGCGACTTGCAGCGGTGCCACGTACTCCGCGCTCAGCGTGCCCGTCGCGATCGTCAGCCTGCGGGGCTCGGCGAGGGGGCGTGGGGCGGGAGCGCCCTTGTCGCAGCGGGCCGGGGTGCGGGTGGGGGAGAGGTCGGCGGGGTCGGTCCAGGAGTGCGCCCCGCAGCCCGCCACCGGGCGGACGGTCCTGGTCCCACCCCCGCCCGCCGTCGACTCCGGGCTTCCTGGGGGCTGGGACGCCGTGCAGGCTGTCGACGTCAGCAGGGTGAGGGCGGTCAGGAGGGTGCCGTAGCGGAGTGTTCTCATGATTGGCCTCTTCCGCGGTCCTTCGGGGCCCAGGGGGTGAGCAGGCGGCCGAGGGCGCGGACCAGTTCGGAGAAGAGGACGCCGAGGGCGGCCACGCAGACGATGCCCACGAACATCACGTCGTTCTGGAAGAGGGCGCGGGAGTCGAAGATCAGGTGGCCCAGGCCGTCGGTGGCCGCTATCTGCTCCGAGGCGACGATCACCAGGACCGCCACGCCCGCCGCGATCCGCGCGCCGACCAGGACGGAGGGCAGGGAGGCGGGGAGGAGGATGTGGCGGAACGTCTGCCACGGGGTCGCGCCGAAGACCTGGCCCGCGTCCCGGTGGCCGGAGGGGATCGAGATCACCGCCGACATCGTCTGGATCCACACGAAGAAGAAGACGGTCGCCGCCACCAGGGCGATCTGCGGGCCCTCGCCCAGGCCGAACATGTTCAGGAAGATCGGGAGCAGGGCCAGCTTCGGGACCACGTACAGGGCGTCCAGGAGGGGTTCCAGGGCCGCTCTGACCAGGGACAGCGAGCCCATCAGGAGGCCCAGCGCGTAGCCCGTGGCCGTGCCGATCGCGTAGCCGGCCAGGACGCGTTGCGTGGTGGCCCGGACGTCCGGCCAGAGCTCGCCGGCCGCCGCGCGGTCCCAGCCGTCGGCCAGGATCGTGGAGGGGGCCGGGTAGACGCGGTCGTCGATCCAGGCCTGCGTGGCGGCCAGCTGCCAGAGGAGGACCAGGAGGAGGGGGACGGCGGCCGCCAGGGTCAGTTCCAGGGCGCGTCTGCGGCGGTGGGTGCGGGTCGGGTGCAGCTCCGCCGGGCCCGGGCGGCGGACCAGGACGGATTCCGGTTTCTGGGGAGCCGCTGTCGTCATGCCGGTACCGCCTCCTTCCTCAGCAGGTCCCACAGCTCGCTCCTGAGGGAGGTGAACTCGGGCGCGGAGCGGATGTCGCCGGTGCGGGGGCGGGGGAACGGCGGGCGGTGTTCGGCGATCAGCCGGCCCGGGCGGGCGGACATCACCAGGACGCGGTCGCCGAGGACGATCGCCTCCTCCAGGCTGTGGGTGATGAAGAGCGTGGTGGTGCGGAGGGTCTGTGTGATCTCCAGCAGCTCGTCCTGGAGGATCATGCGGAGTTGGGCGTCCAGGGCGGCGAAGGGCTCGTCCATGAGGAGGAGCTCGGGTTCCACGGCGAGGGCCCGGGCGATGGCCACGCGCTGGCGCATGCCGCCCGAGAGGGCCGCCGGGTAGGCGTCGGCGAAGTCCGTGAGGCCCATGCGGGCGAGCCACTCGTCGGCGCGGGCGTTGGCCTCGCGGCGGGGGACGCGCTGGATGTCCAGGCCGAAACGGATGTTGGCGCGGACCGACTTCCAGTCGTGGATGCCGTAGTCCTGGAAGATCATGGCGGCGGGGCGCGGGGTCCGGGTGCGGATCTCCAGGGTGCCCGCGCTCGGGCGGAGCAGGCCCGCGGCGATGCGCAGCAGCGTGGACTTGCCGCAGCCCGAGGGGCCCACCAGGCAGACGAACTCGCCCGGGGCGACGGTGAGATCGAGGGGGCCGAGGGCGTCGACGGATCGGGGTGGCCGCCCGAAGACGCGGGTCAGGCCGGTGGCGTGGAGTTTGGGGGGCGGGTGGTCCGGGGGCGGGGGTTGTGCCGTGGTGGGTTCGGGGTGCGGGTCTCCCACGGGTGCTCCCTGAGTCAGGAGTTCGGTACGGAGAGGGTGGCCGCACGACGATATGACGGTCCGTCAGATTCAGGAACCCTGTAGGTACCACAAAGCCCCGGCGTCCTTGGCGGACGCCGGGGCTTCGGTGGGCTTCGCTATGCCGCCGCGCAGTTCGGGCACACGCCGCGGTACGTCACCTCGACGTCCGAGACGGTGAAGCCGAAGCGCTCGGAGTCGGGCAGGTCGGCCATCGGGTTGCCCGTGGGGTGGACGTCCCGGATGGCGCCGCACTGGGCGCAGACCAGGTGGTGGTGCGGCCGGTGCGCGTTGGGGTCGTACCTCTTGGCGCGCTTGTCGGTGGCGACCTCCAGCACCTCGCCGAGGGTGACCAGCTCGCCCAGGGTGTTGTAGACGGTCGCCCGGGAGATCTCGGGCAGCTTGGCCACGGCGCGCGCGTGGACCTCGTCGGCCGTCAGGTGGACGTGTTCGCCGTCGAGGACCTCGGCCACGACGCGCCGCTGCGCGGTCATCCGCCATCCGCGGCCGCGCAGTCGCTCCAAAAGGTCGCTCATGCTCACCAGCCTAACAGCTGGAGACCAGAATCCGAACGGGTGTGAGATTGGATGGCTGCTTGAATTGGACTGAGTCCAGTGTGCCTCTAGTGCGCTGAGCCGGTGCCGGCCGGTACGCGCTGCCGTGTCGGTGCCCAGCAGCGGATGATGTCGCGCACCGAGACGATCCCGGCGGGCTCACCGCGGTCCAGGACGATCAGGTGCCGGAAGCCACCGTGTGCCATCGCCTGCGCGGCCTCCTCCAGGGTCCAGGTCGGGGTGGCGAAGACGACGTCGGTGGTGGTGTGGGCGTGGACGTACTCCGTGTCCGGGCTCTGACCCAGGCCCACGGAGTTGAGGATGTCGCGCTCGGTGAGAATGCCGGTGCCGGTGCCGTCGGGATCGAGGACCACGGCCGCGCCCACCCGGCGGGCGGACATCAGGGCGGCGGCCTGGCGGAGGGTGTGGGCGGGGCCGATGGTGAGAACCACCGTGCTCATGGCGTCGCGGACGAGCATGGGTTCGGAGTCACCTCCAGGTGGGCCACTGAATTAGTTCAGTGGTTCACAAGTTCACAAATGGGGGTGCTCTCAGAGTCCCAGGTAAAGCGAGGGTCAACAAGAGGGCGCGCGCTACCGATTGAGGGCGTGCGCGCTCAGATGTGCTTCCTAGTAGCGCTCGTTGAGATACCCCAGCAGCTCGTCGTGGAGCAGGCCGTTGGAGGCGGCGGCGTTGCCGCTGTGCGGGCCGGGGCGGCCGTCGAGGCCGGTGAAGGTGCCGCCGGCCTCGGTGACCACGATCGCGTTGGCCGCCATGTCCCACAGGGAGAGCTCCGGCTCGGCGCAGATGTCGATCGAGCCCTCGGCGACCATCATGTACGGCCAGAAGTCGCCGTACGCGCGCGTGCGCCAGACCTCGCGGGTCAGGTCCAGGAAGCCGCCCAGGCGGCCCTGGTCCTCCCAGCCGGTGAGCGAGGAGTACGCGAAGGAGGCGTCGGTGAGCTTGCCGACCTTGGAGACGTGCAGGCGGGAGGCGGAGGACAGGCTGCGGCCGGTGAAGGCGCCGTGACCCTTCGCGGCCCACCAGCGCCGGCCCAGGGCGGGGGCCGAGACCAGGCCGACCACGGGCTGGTAGCCGCCCTCCGCGGCCTCCATCAGGGAGATCAGGGTGGCCCAGACGGGGACGCCCCGTACGTAGTTCTTGGTGCCGTCGATGGGGTCGACGACCCAGCGGCGGGGGCCGGTGCCCTCGATGCCGTACTCCTCGCCGAGGATCGCGTCCCTCGGGCGGGCCCGCTTGAGGTGGTTGCGGATGAGTTCCTCGGCGGCCTTGTCGGCTTCGCTGACCGGGGTCATGTCCGGTTTGGTCTCGACCTTGAGGTCCATCGCCTTGAAGCGGTCCATGGTGGTCGCGTCGGCCGCGTCGGCGAGGACGTGGGCGAGGCGGAGGTCGTCGAGGTAGTCCGGCATGGGGCGAACGGTATCTGTCGGTGTCGGTACGGGGCCATAGGGGTCGGAGTGTGGACGCCTCATGGGGTGGCGCGGCAGGTGGTGGGGCGGCTGCGGGTGCGTCGTGGTCGATCGCGCAGTTCCCCGCGCCCCTGGTGGGTGACGGTCCCGTCCGCCAAGAGCCCCTCTACGCCCCCGCGAACCCTTGACAGTGCCTCCGTGCGCGTCAAATCTGGGCGCAGAGCTGCTTGCTCCCTGGGAGGCGATGATGCCTGCTGCGCGGGAATCGCTGCTGGATGCCGCTTACGCGGCGTTGGCGCGTCGGCCGTGGTCCGCCGTGAGGATGGTGGATGTCGCGGCGGTGGCCGGAGTGTCCCGGCAGACGCTGTACAACGAGTTCGGGAGCAAGGAAGGGCTGGCCCGCGCGCTGGTCAGACGAGAGGCCGACGGGTATCTCGTGGGCGTGGAGCGGGCGCTCACCGCGCACGGCGACGCCCGCGAGCGGCTGACCGCGACCGCCGAGTGGACCACCGCCACCGCCCGGGAGAACGCGCTCGTACGGGCCATGCTCACCGGCTGCTGGAGCGAGCGACTGCCCGCGCCGACGCTCTCCGCGGTGCCGTCCTCCTCCGCGGTGCCGGCCCAGCGCCGGGCGGACGGGCCGCTGCCGTCGCCCGGTGACTTCGTGGCGCTGGTGCGCGACCGTGCCGTCTCCGTCCTCTCCGGGCCCGGCGTGCACAAGGCGGACGTCCCCGAACTCGCCCGCTCCTGCGAACTGGCGGTCCGGCTCGCGCTGTCCTGCGTGGCCGCGCCGCCGGGCGAGGGCGGGGTCGCGGAGCTGGTCCGCAGCGCGCTGCACCGGCAACCGGTCTAGCGCGTGCGCTAGTGCTGTGAGCCCGACAGCTGGAGGCCTATCACGCCGATGATCACCAGGCTGATCGAGACGATCTTCAGGGTGGACACGAGGTCGTCGAGGAAGATCATTCCGTAGATCGCGGTGCCCGCCGCGCCGATACCGGTCCACACGGCGTAGGCGGGACCGACGTCCAGCTTCTTCAGTGACAGGGTCAGCAGTCCGAAGCTGCCGAGCGCGAAGATGCAGAACGCGATCGTCGGCCACAGCCGGGTGAAACCGTGGGAGAGCTTCAGACACACGGCGAAACCGGTCTCCAGCAACCCGGCCACCACCACCAGCAGCCACGCCATGTGCTGTCCTCCCGTATGTCCGGCTCGGTGCGATTATGCACTTACCGAACTCGCGTACACCCAAACAACGCGGAGGTCAGTCGCCCGGGACCGGCTGTCAGTCCCCCTCGGTCCGCTCCCGCGTCGCCAGCAGCCGGCGCAGCGAGTACAGCCGGGCCGGATCGGCGTGCCCCTCGGCCACCCACTCGTCCAGCGCGCAGTCCGGCTCGTCGTGACTGCATGCACGGGGGCAGTTCTCGGTTCCCGGTTCCAGGTCGGGGAAGGCGTGGATCACCCGGGACGGGTCCACGTGGTGCAGCCCGAACGACCGTACGCCCGGGGTGTCGATCACCCAGCCGTCGTCGCCCGCCAGGGGCAGCGCCAGCGCCGAGGTCGTGGTGTGCCGGCCGCGGCCGGTCACCGCGTTCACATGCCCGGTCAGCCGCCTGCGGTCCTCCGGGACCAGCGCGTTGACGAGGGTCGTCTTGCCCACGCCCGAGTGGCCGACGAACGCCGTGATCTTGCCGTCCAGTTGCTCGCGCACCCGGTCCGCCGCCCCGCCGCCCTCCAGCTCCGCACGGCTGGTGACGACGTACGGGATGTCCAGGTCGCCGTAGAGCTCCAGGAGCTTGTCCGGCGGGGCGAGGTCCGACTTGGTCATGACCAGCAAAGGCTCCAGGCCGCCGTCGTAGGCCGCCACCAGGCAGCGGTCGATCAGGCGGGGGCGGGGTTCCGGGTCGGCGAGGGCCGTGACGATGGCGAGCTGGTCGGCGTTGGCGACGACCACCCGCTCGTACGGGTCGTCGTCGTCGGCCGTACGGCGCAGCACCGAGCTGCGCTCCTCGATGCGGACGATCCGCGCGAGGGTGTCCTTGTTGCCGGACAGGTCGCCGACGAGGGCCACCCGGTCGCCGACCACCGCGGCCTTGCGGCCGAGCTCGCGGGCCTTCATCGCCAGGATGATCCGGCCGTCGACCAGGCAGGTCAGCCGGCCCCGGTCGACGGTGAGGACCATGCCCCAGGACGCGTCCTCGTGCTTGGGGCGGATGTTGGTGCGCGGCCGGTTGCCCTTGCGGTTGGGGCGGCTGCGGATGTCGTCCTCGTCGGTGTGCTTGCCGTAGCGGCGCATCGTCCTGTGCCCCTACGGCCTGTCGCTCCCGAGCATCCCGGCCCACAGATCGGGGAAGTCCGGCAGGGTCTTGGCCGTCGTCGCGATGTTCTCGATCCGTACTCCCTCGACCGCGAGGCCGATGATCGCGCCGGCGGTGGCCATGCGGTGGTCCTCGTAGGTGTGGAAGACGCCGCCGTGCAGCGGGCGCGGGCGGATGTGGAGTCCGTCGGCCGTCTCGGTGACGTCACCGCCGAGTTCGTTGATCTCCTTGGTGAGCGCGGCCAGCCGGTCCGTCTCGTGCAGGCGCAGATGGGACACCCCGCGCAGGGCGGACGGGGAGTCCGCGAGGGCCGCGACCGCCGCGATGCCCGGGGTCAGCTCGCCGACCTCGCCGAGGTCGACATCGATGCCGTGGATCGCACCCGAACCGGTGAACACCAGGCCGTACTCGGTGAGTTCGCAGGAACCACCCATCTCGGTGAAGATCTCGCGCAGTCGGTCACCGGGCTGGGTGGTGCGGGCCGGCCAGTCGGGGATGACGACCTTGCCGCCGGTCACCAGGGCGGCCGCGAGGAACGGCTGGGCGTTGGAGAGGTCGGGCTCGATCGTGAGGTCCCGGCCCAGCAGGGCGCCCGGCGTGACCCGCCAGACGTTCGGCTCGCCGCCCGACTCCGGGGTGTCCACCTGGGCGCCGACCGCGCGCAGCATGTCCACGGTCATGCGGATGTGGGGGAGCGAGGGCAGCGAGGAGCCGACGTGGCGGACCTCGACGCCCTGGTTGAAGCGCGGGCCGCTCAGCAGGAGCGCGCTCACGAACTGGGACGAGCTGGAGGCGTCGATCTCCACCGGGCCGCCGTCCAGGGCGCCCCCGCCGTGCACGGTGAGCGGCAGTGTGCCGCGGCCGTCGTCGTCGATCCGGGCGCCGAGGGCGCGCAGGGCGTCGATGACGCCGTTGAGGGGGCGTTCGTACGACCTCGGGTCGCCGTCGAAGCGGACGGGGCCGTCGGCGAGGGCGGCGACGGGGGGCAGGAAGCGCATGACGGTGCCGGCGTTGCCGACGTCGACGGTGGCCGGGCCGCGGAGCCCAGCCGGGAGGACGCGCCAGGTCTCTCCTGTGCCGTCGGGGCCCACTCCCTCCTCGATGCCCACGCCCATCTCGCGGAGGGCCCCGGCCATGAGGAGGGTGTCCCGGGAGCGGAGGGGGCGGCGCAGCCAGCCCGGTTCGCTCGCGAGGGCTGCCAGTACGAGGGCTCGGTTGGTGACCGACTTCGACCCCGGGACGTGGACCGTGGCGTCGACGGCTCCACTCGCGTGGGGGGCGGGCCAGAGGGCGGTGTCTGAGGGGTTCAAAGCCATGGGGTCCACTTTAGTGGGGGGTGGTCTTTCGGGTGCGACGCCGTCGTGGCTGGTCGCGCCCCGCGGCGGAGCCGCTGATGTCACAGCCCCGCGCCCCTGGTGACTCGCCCCTTCGGGGCTTGTCACACCTCCAGCAGCCATCGCCCCCCGCCTATCAGCGAGCACAGGCTCACCGCGTGGAACAGGAACAGCCACAGGCCTGCCGGGACGTGGGTCAGGCGGGACAGCTGGTCCGCGTCCGAGTCGCCCGCTCCGCCCCTTGACCGCTTCGCCTGTAGCTCGAAAGCGGGACGTACTCCGCCGAGCAGCAGGAACCACACCACCGCGTAGGCGAAGGCGGCCTGTACCTGGGGGCCGGTGAGCCAGGAGACCAACACGAAGGTGCTGCCGGTGAGGATCACCGTCAGCGCTCCGTAGGCGTTGCGGATCATCACCAGCATCGCCACCAGCAGGGCCGTCGCCACCCACAGGAGCAGGGTGATGCGGCCCGTGGCCAGCAGGGCCGCGCCGCCCAGGCCCAGGAGCGGGGGAGCGGTGTAGCCGGCCGCCGCCGTGAGGATCATGCCGATGCCGTGCGGCTTGCCCCTGCTGACGGTGAGGCCGCTGGTGTCGGAGTGCAGCCGTATTCCGGTGAGCTGTCGGCCGGTGCACAGGGCGACCAGGCCGTGTCCGCCTTCGTGGGCGATGGTGATCGCGTTGCGCGACAGGCGCCACAGCGGATGCGGGACCACTATGGCCAGCGCCGCCACCAGGGTGGCCAGCACCACCCACAGGTCGGGGTCGGGCTGGAGGCCGGTGAGCTCGTCCCAGAGAGAGGTCGCTGTGCTGGTGTCCATGTTTCCCGGTGGCTCCCTCTCCTCGTACGGAGTCTGGCAGTGTGGCACGTATGTGCGGACGGTATGCAGCTAGTCGTGGGCCCGAGGATCTCGCAGGAATCTTTGAGATCGAGAAGTGGGAACCCGAGGAGACCCTGGAGCCCGATTACAACGTGGCCCCGACCAAGGAGGTCTACGCCGTCCTGGACCGTCCACTTAAGGACGTGGAGGATCCTCGGCCGGTTCGGCAGCTGCGCAAGCTCAAGTGGGGACTGGTGCCGAGCTGGTCGAAGACGCCCGAGGGCGGCGCCCGGATGATCAACGCCCGCGCGGAGACCGTGCACGAGAAGCCGTCGTACAAGAGGGCCTTCTCCACCCGCCGGTGCATCATCCCGGCCGACGGCTACTACGAGTGGGTCACCGGCACGCAGGAGCGCGACCTGGAGGTCGAGGGGAAGAAGAAGCGGCCGCGCAAGCAGCCCTACTTCGTGCTGCCGGCCGACGGCTCGGTCTTCGCGATGGCCGGGCTGTACGAGTTCTGGCGGGACAAGACCCTGCCCGACGACCACCCGGGTGCCTGGTGGGTGACCTGCTCCGTGATCACCACCGAGGCGGAGACCGGACCGCTGGCCGTCTCCCCGGCCGACGGACCGCGCTCCCTCGCCGACATCCACCCCCGGATGCCGCTCATGCTCACCCCGGACCGCTGGGACAGCTGGCTCGACCCGTCCCGCACGGACGTGGAGGACCTGCGCTCGCTGCTCGCACCGCCGCCCGAGGGCCTCATGCGTGCCTACCCGGTGAGCACGGCCGTCAGCAACGTCCGCAACAACGGCCCGGAGCTGCTGAAGGAGCTGGACGGCCCCGAAGAGGGCACACTCTTCTAGCGTGACTTCCAGTGAGACCACCACGGAGATCGTCGGTACGGACGCGGGTGACGCCCGCATCACCTGGCACCGGGCACGCACCGCACGGCTCGTCCTGGCGGTGAGCCACGGAGCGGGCGGCGGCGTCGAGGCGCGCGACCTCCAGGCCCTCGCCGCGACCCTTCCGTCGCACGGAGTGACCGTCGCCCTCGTCGAGCAGCCCTGGCGGGTGGCCGGCAAGAAGCTCGCACCCGCGCCGAAGACCCTGGACGTGGGGTGGCGGGGCATCTGGCCCGCCCTGGTGACGCCGGGCCTGCCGGTGATCTCCGGCGGGCGCAGCGCGGGCGCCCGGGTCGCCTGCCGTACGGCCGTCGAGCTGGGCGCCCACGCCGTGCTCGCCCTCAGTTTCCCGCTGCACCCGCCCGGCAAGCCGGAGAGGTCCCGCGCCGACGAGCTGCTCGGATCCGGGGTGCCCACCCTGGTCGTCCAGGGCGGCAACGACCCCTTCGGCAAGCCCGGGGAGTTCCCGGACGGCTCCTTCGAGCTGGTCGAGGTGCCCTACGGCGATCATGGCTTCGCCGTGCCGAAGCGGGCGGAGATCACCCAGGATGAGGCCGTGACGGTGATCACGGACGCGGTCGTGAAGTGGGCCGGGTCACTGGGGTGAAGGCCCGGGAATGTTGCGCCGCGGCTCTCTGTTGAGGCGGACAGAAGTGCTGAACACCCAGCACCGACCGTCGTGGAGAGGAAGTCCGCCGCATGGGTTCGACCTTCTGCCCGAGCCGTAGCAGCCGTGCTGACCTGGACTGGACGGTACTGCATGCGGCCAAGACCACCCCGATTCGAGGGGCGGCCGGGACGGGTAGTCGTCTATCCTCCAATTCCGGTGGCAACGGTTTCGTTGCTGCCCGGAATCTTGAGGAGGTGGGTCCGGTCACTGGGATCGACGCAGGGACCGACAACGGCCAGGCGGAGCAGCCCGAGGGCCAGGGCACGAGCACGGAGACCACCGCGGAGCGCACCGCGCGCTTCGAGCGGGACGCGCTCGAATTCCTCGACCAGATGTACTCGGCCGCTCTGCGTATGACACGCAATCCGGCCGACGCGGAGGACCTGGTGCAGGAGACGTATGCCAAGGCGTACGCGTCCTTCCACCAGTTCCGTGAGGGCACCAACCTCAAGGCATGGCTGTACCGGATCCTCACCAACACCTTCATCAACTCGTACCGCAAGAAGCAGCGCGAACCCCAGCGCTCCGCGGCCGAGGAGATCGAGGACTGGCAGCTGGCCCGCGCCGAGTCGCACATGTCGACCGGTCTGCGCTCCGCCGAGTCGCAGGCGCTCGACCACCTGCCCGACTCGGACGTGAAGGAAGCGCTCCAGGCGATCCCCGAGGAATTCCGCATCGCCGTCTATCTCGCTGACGTAGAGGGCTTTGCGTACAAGGAGATCGCGGACATCATGGGGACACCCATCGGTACGGTGATGTCCCGCCTGCACCGCGGCCGCCGTCAACTGCGCGGCATGCTGGAGGACTACGCCCGTGAGCGCGGGCTCGTCCCGGCCGGTGCCGGAGAGTCGAACGAAGCGAAAGGCTCGGGCTCATGAGCTGCGGAGAGCCGCACGAGACGGACTGCTCTGAAGTCCTCGACCATCTCTACGAGTTCCTCGACAGTGAGATGCCGGACGTCGATCGTGCCAAGTTCAAGCAGCACTTCACGGAGTGCTCGCCGTGCCTGGAGAAGTACGGCCTGGAAGAGGCCGTGAAGAAGCTCGTCAAGCGGTGCTGCGGTCGGGACGACGTGCCGACCGACCTGCGCGCCAAGGTCCTGGGGCGGCTCGACCTGATCCGCTCCGGGCAGACGGTGCCCGAGCACGACGTGACCGCCGCGCCGGCGACGCCGCAGGAGTCCTGAGCGCCGCCGGCCGCCGTGCCGGGGATCCCGCGGAGTACTGCCGCGGGATCAGATCTCCAGGCCGTTCTCGATCCGCTTGAGGCCGTGCCGGGCCAGCGCCAGATTGCTGCGGGCCCGGTCCAGGGCGACGTAGAGGAACAGCGCGCCCTGGCTGCTCGTCAGTGGCCGGATCAGGTGGTACTGCTTGCCGAGCGTGATGAGGATGTCCTCGATCACGTCGTCCATGTCCAGCGAGGCCAGGGTGCGCATCTTGGCCCGCACCACCTCGGTGTTGCCCGCCCCCGCGAGTTCCAGGTCGAGGCCCTGGCCGCCGCCGAGCGAGCCGAGCGTCATGCCGCTGTCATAGTCCACGATGGCGGCGCCGATCGCGCCGTCCAGGCTCATGGCTTCCTTGAGTGCGGTCTCGATGTTCACCGGTTTCCTCAATTCTTCCGTGCTGCTGACCGGTCGACGCTCGGCCAACTACGATCGACGCCAAGCGACTCATGGGTCACTTAGCGCCAAATTTGGCGTGTGCGGCGAAACTTGCGTTCAAAGTAGTGCGTGGTGTCTGACCGTGGAGGGCCAATGGGGGAAAAGCCGACGGCGCTCCAGACCTCCCTGGACCGACTGCTCGACTCGCCCGGGGTCACGGGCGTGGCCCTGATCGACGCGGTGACCGGACTGGTCTACGGCGCCGCCGGGGACGTCGGCGAGGCCGGCGGCGGCGCGGAGAGCAGCGAACTCGCCGCCCTCATCGCGCAGCGGCTCGGCGAGGCCGGCGCCGAGGGGGATCTGGAGAGCGTGGTCCTGACCAGCCGGCGCCGCCATCAGATGCTGTTCTCCGTCGTACGGCCCGCCGGTGACCCCCTGCTCCTCGCGGCCGGACTGGACCGGGACCGGGCCAACGTGGCGCTCGCCCTGCGCAGCCTGGGCGACCGCGTCTCCGAGGTGCTGGCGTGAAAGCGCCCACCGCGCGGAACGTCCCCGCGCTCCTCCAGGCTTTGCGGGAGGAGGAGTTCACCGGCACGGTCCGGGTCTCCGGCTCCCCGGGCGGAACGATTCACCTCCGGAGCGGTCTGGTCGGCGCGATCGAGACGCCCGGTGCGCCGACCGCCACCTCGGCCCTGCTCACCACGGGCCGCGTCGACGACGAGGCCTGGCTCACCGCCTGCGCCACGGAACCGGACGCGGACCGGCTCGGCCCCCACCTGGTCACCGCCGGGCTGATCGGCGCCGCGGAACTGGAGATCGTCTGTACGGCCGCTATCCACGACGGCGCCTTCGCGATGTCCCTGGGCGCGGCGGGCGGCTGGGACACCGGCGACCGCGAGCCCACGCTGGTCGCTGCGCCGGGGGTGGAACCCCGGGAGCTGACCGACGAGGTCACCCGCCGGGTGGGCCTGCTGGGGCGGCCGGGGGCTACGGCGGGCGAGCTGGCCCGGTCGCGACCTGAGGTCGTGGCAGAAACCGGGCCGCCTGACGCCGCCGCGCTCGGCGGACGCCGGGGCGGGCCGTGGGGGCCGCCGCGACTCCAGGAGTTGCTCGGTGCGGTCAACGGGCGCCGAACTCCCCGGGACCTCGCCTTCGCTCTCGGGCGTGGGCTGTACGCGGTCATGCTGGACCTGGACCGCCTGGAAGCACAGGGCCTGATCCGGTGGGAGGTCAGGACCGCCCCGGGCCACCGGCCGAGCACCGCGCCCCGTGCCGTACCGGGCAACGCCACCGCCCAAGGGTCCGCCCCCACCGCCGGCCCGCTGCCCAGACGCAGGCCGGGCGGCGGCAGGCCGCTCGGTCCGGGCGGTGGCGAGCGCGGAGAGAAGGGCGGCCGGTGAGCCCAGCAGCCGAAGAGCCCGCGAGACGGCGGGCGCCGGGGACGCCGGGTCCCGGGAACCGGGCGAGATCCGCCGGGCTTCCCGATGCCGCGCAGACACCCTCCCCGCGACCCGAGCCGACTTCCGGGCCCGAACAGGACTTACGGCCTGGGAAGGTCCCGAGAAGCGCCGAACAGACCCGCAGAACCCGCAACTCCCCGAAGCCCCCCAGCTCCACGGGTGCCGCCACCCCTCCCGGCACCGACGGATCGGCAGACCCCGCCACCGGCCCCACCGGCCCCACCGGGCCCTCTCCGCAAACGCCCTCCGACCTCCCGTCCCTCCCCGTGCGCGGTGTTTCCCCCACCACGGCGCCTCCGTTCGCGTATCCGATTCCCTCGCCCGAGGAACTGGCCGCCGAACAACCCTCGATCGAAACACTGCGGCGCGTTCGTCAGGGGCTCAGGGCTCTTCCCGAGAACAGAAGCCCGGCCGAGCCCCCGTCGACGTCCGGACCAAGGAGCACGTGTCCATGACCGAAATCCCCTCGCCCCGCCCGGACGGCGAACCCCAGGACTCCGGCACCACCCTCGTCGACATCCTCGCCTCCCTGCGCGACCGCGTGCTGGGCGTCAGCGAGAGCGTCCTGTCCACCGCGGACGGACTGCTCGTCGTCGCCGACGTCGACTCCGTGCACCCCGAGTCCGTCGCCGCGCTCGCCGCCGCGACCCTCGGGGTCGGCCGCCGGATGGCCGACCAGGGCGGTGCGGGGCCGCTGCGCGAGGTGATCGTGCGGGGCGGCACGGGACATGTCGTCGTGACGGCCGTCGGCGACCGTGCGCTGCTCACGCTCATCTGTGACGAGGGGCTCGACCTCGCCGCGTTCCAGCGCGAGTCGCCCGCCGTCGTGGAGGAACTCGGCAAGGTGCTCGCCGCGGACGTCTCCCACTGACCCGGAGCCGCGACCGCAGAGCCGCTACTGCACAGCAGCACAGGGGAACATGTGCGCGATGGCCACTCGAACGGGCTAATCCTGAGGCTATATGATGGCAGATTCCCCCAAAGCGGCACCCGCGACCCACCCCGCGTTCTAGGCTCCGGAGCCGTAACAGGCGCGGCCGGGGAGGGCGTTGGCGTGGAGGCGGTACCGGCACGGGCGCGCGCGTACGTCGCCTGTGTCGCCGTGGCCGCACTGCTCTGTCTGCTGCCGCTGCCCGCCGTCCGCGCCCCCTGGTGGGAGGCCGCCCTGCTCGCCGCGCTGTACGCCGGGTGCGAGCAGGCCGCCGCCCGGTGGCGGTTCGCCGGCACCTTCCACCCGGTCCTGCTCGCCGGCGCCTTTCTGCTGCCGCCCCCCACCGCCGCCCTCGTGGCCGTGCCGGGGGCACTGCTGTCCCCGGTCGAGCAGCGCCCGCGGTGGCTGCGGCGCGTCTGGCGGGCCGCACAGCTCGCCGTGGGGGTGTGGGCCGCCGCGCGGGTGCACGGGGCGCTGGGCGGCCGCGACGCGGTGGTGGCCTCCGACTTCCCGTACGCGCTGGTCCCGGCCGGGGCGGCGGTGCTCGTCTTCTGCCTGGTGCTGAGCCTGCTGGACGGCGGCATCCTGGCGCTCGCCGACCGGATTCCCGTACGGCGGGCCTGGCGCGGTCTCTTTCTCCACTCCCTCGCCCCGGTCGCCGTGCACGGCCTGGCCGGGCTGATGATGGCCGTGCTGTGGCGCAGCCCCTACGGTCCCGTCGCGGCCCTCCTCGTACTGCTGCCGATGTGTGTGTCGTGGTGGGTGTTCGCGCAGTACCACCGGGAGCGGGCCGCGCATCAGGCCACCATCCGGGCACTCGTGCAGGCCGTCGACATCAAGGACGAGTACACGCGCGGGCACAGCGAGCGGGTCGGGCAGGCGTCGATGATGATCGCGCGGGAGCTCGGCATGGACGACGCCCGGACCGAGGTGCTGCGGTTCGCCGGGATCCTGCACGACGTGGGCAAGCTCGGGGTGCCGACGCGGCTGCTCCGCAAGGACGGCCCGCTGACGCCCGAGGAGCGGCGGGTCATCGAGCTGCATCCCGAGTACGGGCACGAGATGGTGCGCGGCATCTCCTTCCTCGGGGAGGCCCGGGCCGCCGTGCTCCACCACCATGAGCGGCTGGACGGGAGCGGGTACCCGTACGGACTGATGGGGGCTCAGATCCCGGAGTCCGCGCGGGTGGTGGCGGTCGCCGACGCCTTCGACGCCATGACGTCCACCCGCTCCTACCGCCGGGCCCGGCCGGTCGGCGCCGCGCTGGCGGAGCTGGAGCGGTGCGCGGGCAGTCAGTTCGACCCCCGCATGGTGACGGCCCTGGTCCGTGCCCTGTCCCGGCACGGCTGGCATCCCGCGGTCACGGCCGACGAGACGGACGTGCCACACCCCCGACCGGGGGTCGCCGGGCGGCTGGGAGCGCGCAGGTGAGCGGGGGACAGGAGTCGGGGGCCGTGTCGAGGACGTCCCGTCGGTGCTCCTGGCTCCAGGTCCTCGTTCACAGCAGTGCCGCCCTCCTCGCCCTCGGCTCCCTGGGCTGCACCCTCTGGACCGGGCTGGAGGAGCCCGGCACCGCTCTCGCCTTCGGGGTGCTGGTCGCCGTCGGGGAGCTCAACCGGCGCGGTGGGACCCATGTCAGGGAGGCCGCGCCGCTCGGGGCCGCCGGGGCGCTGTCGTACGCGCTGCTCGGGGAGAACGCCGGCGCGCCCACCCATCACGGCGCCGCCCAGGCCGTGACCATCGTCCTCGCCGCCTGCCTCGTCGGCAGCGTGCCGCACGTCGGACGCGGTCAGGGCCCCACCGCCGACCAGCAGGCCCGCCGGATGCTCACCGTCGGGTTCGCCGCCGTGTGCTTCCAACCGCTCTACAACCAGGGCACGTTCGCGCACTGGGGCGGTCCCGCCTACGCCCTGCTGCTGCTCGCGCTGCTCTCCCTGACCGCGCTGTGCGACGCCGTGCTCGCCGCCGCGCTCGCGCACTCCCGCACCCGCTGGCCCTTCGCCCCGCTGCTCAGGGACGAGCTGCGGGCGCTGCTCGGCATCGGGTCCGCCGTGGTCGCCACCGGGGCCGTGATGGCGCTCGCGGTGGCCGTCGCGGGGCTGTGGGCGCTGCCCGTCTTCTCGGTGCCGCTGCTGCTCACCCAGCTCGCCGTCCGCCGGTACGCCGCCGTCCGGGCCACCAACCGGCAGACCATCGCCTCCCTCGCCCGCGCCACCGAGATCGCCGGGTACACCCCCGCCGGACACGCGCGCAGGGTCGCGGCGCTCAGCCGGGAGGTCGGGCGGGACCTGGGCCTCACCCGGCCCGAGCTCGCCGTCCTGGAGTACGCGGCCCTCATGCACGACATCGGCCAGCTCAGCCTTGTCGACCCGGTGCCCGCGGGCGCCACCGCCGACCTGCCCGTCGCCGAACAGCGCCGTATCGCGCTGCTCGGCGGGGCCGTCGTACGGCAGACGGGCGTGGACGCGGCCGTCGCCGTGGTCGTGGAGCGGCAGGCCGACCCCTGCCGGGAGCAGCCGACGGCGGCGCGGATCGTGCGGGCGGTGAACGCGTACGAGGAGAAGGCCCGGGACGCCGGACCCGGCGGGCCCCTGACCGCGCTGGAGGAGCTGCGCCTGGGCACCGCGGGGGACTACGCTCCGGAGGTCGTGGAGGCGCTGGCCAGGGTGCTGTCGAGAGACTGTCTGACCTCGCCCGTGACGGGGTAACCCATGGGTAATGAGCGCCCTTCCGACCACACGTGGTTGGATGCGAGAGAGAGGGTGTCCGGGGGCACAGCCAGCCCACTCGACGGAACCGGCAGGCGGGAATCGTGAGGATCTTCGGCAAGGGACGACACCGGCCCTCCGCCTCCTGGCGGCAGGCCACGGACCGCGCGTTCACGCTGATCGGCGACGGCCGGTACGAGGACGCGGGCGCGTTGCTGACCCGGGCCGCGGACCTGGAGCCGTGGCTGTCCGAGTCCTGGTTCAACCTCGCCCTGCTCCACAAGTTCCGGCACGACTGGGAGCAGGCGCGGGCGGCCGGTCTGCGGGCCGTGGCGCTGCTCGACCGGGAGACCGGGGCGCCCGACTGGTGGAACGTCGGCATCGCCGCGACCGCGCTCCAGGACTGGCCGCTGGCCCGGCGGGCCTGGCAGGCGTACGGGCTGCGGGTGCCGGGGGGCGCCACGGCCTCCGGCGAGCCGCTGGGGATGGACCTCGGCAGTGCCGCCGTACGGCTGTCTCCCGAGGGTGAGGCCGAGGTGGTCTGGGGGCGGCGGCTGGACCCCGCCCGCATCGAGGTGCTGTCCATCCCGCTGCCGTCCTCGGGGCGGCGCTGGGGCGAGGTCGTGCTGCACGACGGGGTGCCGCACGGCGAGCGGACCACGGCGTCGGGGCACGCGTATCCCGTCTTCGACGAGATCGAGCTGTGGGCGCCCTCGCCGGTGCCGACCTGGGTGGTGCTGCTGGAGGCGGCGACCGAGGCGGACCGGGACGCGCTGGAGCAGCTGGCCGCCGACGCGGGGTTCGCTGCCGAGGACTGGTCGTCGTCGGTGCGGTTGCTGTGCCGGATGTGTTCCGAGTCGCGGATGCCGTCGGACGAGGGGGACGGGGAGCATCTCGATCCGCACGATCACAGTGAGCCGGGGCATCCTGGGCCGTTGGGGCATCGGACCGACGGGCAGCTTTGGGTGCCGGAGCGGGAGTGCGGGGTGGCTGCGCCTGCTTCGCTGGTTCGGGGGTTGTTGGACGGGTGGGTTGCGGACAGCCCTGATTCCCGGGACTGGCGGGATCTGGAAGAGGTCTGCTGAGACATCGCCGTACGCTGTAGCACTGAATCCCAGGTTTTCCAGGAAGGCATCCGTAGGTCATGGCCCAGCAGGACACCGATCAGCAGCACGTGGGCGTGCTCCCCGTCGACGAGGACGGGTTCGTCGTCGACACCGAGGAGACCGAGGAGCGGGAGAACGCCTGGCGTGAGCGCGGCACCTCGCGGCCCATCACCGTCGTCGGGAACCCCGTGCTGCACAAGGCGTGCAAGGACGTCACCGAGTTCGGCGCGGAGCTCGACCAGCTGGTCGCGGACATGTTCGCCAGCCAGCGCACCGCCGAGGGCGTCGGCCTCGCCGCCAACCAGATCGGCGTCGACCTGAAGGTCTTCGTGTACGACTGCCAGGACGACGAGGGCAAGCGGCACGTGGGTGTCGTCTGCAACCCCAAGCTCGTCGACCTGCCCGCCGACCGGCGCCAGCTGGACGAGAGCAACGAGGGCTGCCTCTCGGTGCCCACCGCCTACGCGCCGCTCGCCCGCCCCGACTACGCCGAGGTCACCGGGCAGGACGAGAAGGGCAACCCGATCAAGGTCCGCGGCACCGGTTACTTCGCCCGGTGCCTCCAGCACGAGACCGACCACCTGTACGGCTACCTCTACATCGACCGGCTCTCCAAGCGCGAACGCAAGGACGCGCTGCGGCAGATGGCCGAGAACGAGCCCCGCTACCCCGTGGTCGCGAACGACTGACGTCGCACAACGCCCGCCCGCACGGCGCCTGTTCAGGGATCCCTCCCCCAACAGGCGCCGTTCGCATGTGCGTCGCACGTTCGATCGGATGTGCTCACCTTCCGGCCTCATGGGGTAGTGAACGAAGCAAATCCGTTCTCAAAACGGTCAGTTGTGGTGCTGAATGGGAAGTGCGGGGATACGCAACGGCGCACGCCCGGTTCAGCGGAGGGTGTGCGTCAACTGGCGGCTGGAAGGGGTTTGTTCGTGCCTGCTTTCCAACACAGCATCACGTCGTCGGCGCCGTCGCCGACGGCGATCGCGGTTCCACCGTCACTCTCTCTCCCGGTGATCGAAGCAGCGTTTCCCAGGCAACTGCATCCGTATTGGCCCAGGCTCCAGGAGAACACCCGTGCCTGGCTTCTGGAAAAACGGCTCATGCCGGCGGACGCGGTGGCGGAATATGCCGACGGACTGTGCTACACGGACCTCATGGCGGGGTACTACCTCGGTGCCCCCGACGAGGTGCTCCAGGCGATAGCGGACTTCAGTGCGTGGTTCTTCGTCTGGGACGACCGGCACGACCGGGACATCGTCCACCACCGTCCGGCGGCCTGGCGGCGGTTGAGGCGCCGGCTGCACGCGGCGCTCGACTCGCCGCGGGACCGGCTGCGCCACGAGGATCCGCTGGTCGCCGCCTTCGCGGACACCGTCACGCGGCTGTACTCGTTCCTGACGCCGGCGTGGAACGCCCGGTTCGCCCGGCACTTCCACGCCGTGATCGAGGCCTACGACCGGGAATTCCGCAATCGTGTCGAGGGAGTCGTTCCCTCGGTCCAGGAATACCTGGCGCTGCGCCGCCTCACATTCGCCCACTGGATCTGGACGGACCTTCTGGAGGCCGGTGCGGGATGTGAACTCCCGGACCGGATAAGGAAACATTCGTCCTACCGGCGGGCCGCCCTGCTCAGTCAGGAATTCGCCGCCTGGTACAACGACCTGTGCTCGCTCCCCAAGGAAATCGCGGGCGACGAGGTGCACAATCTCGGCATCAGTCTCATCCAGCACGAGGGACTGACTCTCGAAGAGGCGATCCAGGAAATGCGGCGACTGGTCGCCAAGTGTGTGGACGCGTTTCTGGTGGCCGAGGCCGACGCCCTTCAATTCGCCCTGGATCTCGACGACGGCACCGCGCGCGGAAAGGAGCTGAGCGCGGCCGTCCGGGCCTGCGTCCGCAATATGCGCAACTGGTTCAGCACCGTCTACTGGTTCCACCACGAGTCCGGCCGTTACAAGGTCGACAACTGGGACGACCGGTCCACGCCCCCGTACGTCAACAACGAAGCGGCAGGTGAGAAATGACCGTCGAATCCGTGAACCCCGAAGCCACGGTGAACCCCGGAGCCACGGTGGCCCGCGAGCCGGGTGAACCGCCGATCGCCGGCAGCCGGGTGCCCCTGCTCGGGCACGGCCTCCGGCTCGCACGCGACCCGCTGACCTTCCTGTCCGGGCTCCGGGCGTACGGCGACGTCGTACGTCTACGGCTCGGCCCCAAGACGGTGTACGCGCCCACCACCCCGGAACTGACCGGAGCGGTGGCGCTCAACCCCGACTTCATCATCGCCGGTCCGCTCTGGGAGTCCCTGGAGGGGCTGGTCGGCAAGGAGGGCGTGGCCACCGCCAACGGCCCGCAGCACCGGCGGCAGCGGCGCACCATCCAGCCCGCGTTCCGGCTCGACGCGATACCGGCGTACGGGCCGATCATGGAGGAGGAGGCCGAGGCGCTGGCCGAGCGCTGGCGGCCCGGCGAGACGGTCGACGTCACCCTGGAGTCCTTCCGGGTGGCCGTGCGGATCGCGGCCCGCTGTCTGCTGCGCGGCGAGTACATGGACGAGCGCGCCGAGCGGCTGTGCGTCGCGCTCACGACCGTCTTCCGGGGCATGTACCGGCGGATGGTGATACCCGCGGGGCCGCTGTACAGGCTGCCCCTTCCGGCCAACCGCGCATTCAACCGGGCGCTCGCCGATCTGCATCTCGTGGTCGACGAGATCATCGCCGAACGCCGGGCATCCGGTCAAAAGCCGGACGATTTGCTGACGGCATTGCTGGAGGCGAAGGACGCGAATGGCGATCCCATCGGGGAACAGGAGATCCACGACCAGGTCGTCGCGATACTCACCCCCGGTGGGGAAACCGTCGCGTCCACGATCATGTGGCTGCTTCAGGTGCTCGCCGAACACCCGGAACACGCGGACAAGGTGTGCGCGGAAGTTGAATCCGTCACCGGTGGCCGTCCCGCGGCATTCCAGGACGTCCGGTCGCTCACGTACACCAACTATCTGGTGGTCGAGACCATGCGTTTGTGGCCCGCGGTATGGATATTGACGCGGCGGGCGGTGCGCGACACCGAACTCGGTGGCTATCGCATTTCGGCCGGGTCCGACATCGTCTACAGTCCCTACGCGATCCAGCGGGACGCGAAGTCCTTCGACGACAGCGCGGAGTTCGACCCGCTGCGCTGGAGTCCGGAACGCGCCAAGGCCGTTCCGAAACACGCCATGAGTCCGTTCAGCACGGGCAACCGGAAGTGCCCGAGCGACCACTTCTCGATGGCCCAGCTGACGCTGCTCACGGCGGCGCTGGCGCGGAGGTACCGCTTCGAGCAGGTGGCCGGCTCCGACGACACCCCGCGTCCGGGCATCACCCTGCGGCCGAACCGGCTCCTGGTGAGGCCCGTGCCGAGGTGACGGGTCAGGCGGCGGCCTCCGGGCCCTGGAAGGTGCGCCGGTAGGCGTTCGGGGTGGTGCCGACCGTACGCAGGAACTGGTGGCGCAGCGCGGCCGCGGTGCCGAACCCCGTTCGGCCCGCGATCGCGTCCACCGTCTCGTCCGTCGCCTCCAGTAGCCGCTGCGCCAGCAGCACCCGCTGGCGCAGGATCCAGCGGTAGGGAGTCGTCCCCGTCTCCTGCTGGAAGCGGCGGGCGAAGGTGCGCGGGGACATCAGCGCGCGCTCGGCCAGCTGCTCCACGGTGACGTCCTCGTCGAGGTGCTCCTCCATCCACACGAGCACCTCGCCGACGGTGTCGCACTTCGACCGGGGCAGCGGCCGCTCGATGTACTGGGCCTGACCGCCCTCCCGGTGGGGCGGTACGACCATGCGCCGGGCGATCTTGTTGGCGACCTCGGGGCCCTGCTCCTGGCGCACGATGTGCAGACAGGCGTCGATTCCGGCGGCGGTGCCCGCGGAGGTGATCACGGGGCCCTCGTCGACGTACAGGACGTCGGGCTCGACGGTCAGTCTCGGGTAGGCGCGGGTCAGCTCGTCCACGTGCTTCCAGTGCACGGCGGAGCGCCGGCCGTCGAGCAGTCCGGCGGCGGCCAGCACGAAGACGCCGGAGCACACGCTGAGCACCCGGGCGCCGCGCTCGACCCCGCGCCGCAGGGCCTGAAGCAGCTCGGGCGGGAACTCCCGCGACTCGTAGCAGGCGCCGGCCGGCACGGCGATCAGGTCGGCCGACTCCAGCCGCTCCAGGCCGTGCTCGACGTGCAGGGAGAAGCCCGAGCGGGAGGCCAGGGTGGGGCCTTCGGCGGAGGCCACCGCGAAGTCGTACACGGGCAGCCCTTCGTCGCTGCGGTCGGTGCCGAAGACCTCGCAGACGACTCCGAGCTCGAAGGGATTGACGCCGTCCAGGACGACGGCGGCCACGTTCGTCAGCATGCTGCCAGTGTGCCTCAGGGTTGGCAGTAAATCGAGGGTGTGCGGCAGTCCTGCCACTGTTTGTCAGGAGTCTACGGCGCGACAGTAGTGACATGACCTCAGCACAGACAGAAGGACTGATCGGAATGCTGATTGTTCTCGGAATCCTCGCCCTGCTGGTGCTCCCGTCCGTGATCGGGATCGTCCACGACAAGCGCGTCGACCGTCAGATCCGGCAGGCGCAGCGGCGCTACTTCACCACCACGGTGACCCACCACTCCTGAATGCCCTTGCACGAGACCCGGCCGGTCTCGGTGGCGCACAGCGGCCGCGACGACGTCAGTCGCACCTGTCCCGCCGAGACCGCCCTGTACGCGGCGTTCGCGTCGCCGGGCTGGAGGACGAAGCCGCTGTTGACGGCCTCCAGGGCGGTGCCCTCGGCGGTGACCGGGGTCCAGGGGCGGCTCTTCGTGCCGTCCAGGCTCAGCCGGACGGTGTCGCCGACGGCCAGGCAGACCGTGGTGCCGCTGTCGGAGGCGTCGAGCTCGGGGGCGGACGTACAGCCGGGTGACGGCGATGCCGAGGGGGACGAGGGCGAGGCGGACGACGACGGGGGTGACGGCGACAGCGTGTCGGCGGCACCCCCGTCGCTTCCTGCCTGGGTGCCGCATCCCGCCCCCGCCACCAGGATCAGGGCGGCGAGGGCGAGGGTCGTGCGGTGGGTCGTACGACGCATGGGAGTCTCCTCTCCCTTCTTGGACGTACGACCCCTGGTCCTGGATCCGGGTCAGCTGGTCGTGACGGCCGTGTCGTCGACGACGAAGCTGGTCTGGAGCGAGGAGTCCTCGACACCGCTGAACTTCAGCGTGACGGTCGAGCCGGCGTACGAGGAGAGGTCGAAGGACTTCTGGACGTAGCCGGTGGCCGCGTTGAGGTTGGAGTAGGTGGCCAGGGTCGTCGACCCGGCGGTCACCGTCAGCTTGTCGTACGCGGTGCTGGTGGAGGTCTCCGCCGTGTCCACGTGCAGATAGAAGGTGAAGGTCGCCTTGCAGCCGCTCGGGACGGTCACCGACTGGGAGAGCGTGTCGGTGTGCGTGGAGCCGTAGCCGTCGAGCCAGGCGAAGTAGGAGCCGCTGTGCGCCGACTCGCCGGTGGCGTTGGTGATGACCCCGCTGGACGCGGTCCAGGTGGTGTTGCCCGACTCGAAGCCCGCGTTGCCGAGCAGCTGGGACGAGGTGCAGGTACTGCTGCTGGAGCCGACCGTCCAGGTGAAGGAGGCGGAGCCGGAGGCGCCGGTGGAGTCCTTCGCGGTGACGGTGACCTGGTAGGTGCCCGCGGTGGACGCCGTACCCGTGATCTTGCCGGTGGAGCTCGAGATCGACAGCCCGGTCGGCAGGCCGGTCGCGCTGTACGTCAGGGTCGCGCCCGCGCTGTCGGTCGCGCTGATCTGGAGGCTGGCCGTGCCGCCGGTCGTCGTCGACTGGCTGCCCGGGTTGGTGACGGTCACCGTGTTGCCGGTGCTGGTGCCGGCGGTGAAGGCGGTGGTGCCGTTCGGGGTGCCCCAGCCGGTCGGGCCGTCGTAGCCGGTGGTGGCGGTGCAGAAGTACGACGGGGAGCACGAGCCGTTGTTGCCGCTGGTGACGTCGTACAGGTTGCCGGTGTGGGAGTACGGGTACTTCGCCGGGTAGTCGCTGGAGCCCGGGGTGCCCGCGAGGGCGTAGACACCGGCGATGATCGGGGCGGAGGCGCTGGTGCCGCCGTAGACCGCCCAGCCGGAGCCGCCGTAGGTGTCGTAGACCGCCACGCCGGTGGCCGGGTCGGCGACCGCGGAGACGTCGGCCTCCATGCGCTTCGAGCAGCCCGTGTCGGTCTGCCAGCTCGGCTTCGGGTCGTAGGCGGAGCAGCCGGAGCCGGTGCCCTCGGTGGAGCTGGTCTTCCAGACGGACTCGGTCCAGCCGCGGGAGTTGGAGGACGTCGACAGGGCCGTACCGCCGACCGCCGTCACGTACTGGGAGGTCGCCGGGTACTCGGCGCCGTAGGCGGAGTCGCCCGCGGAGACGGTGATCGCCACCCCCGGGTGCTTGAAGTACGAGGTGTCCTCGCTGGTCTGGGACGAGGCCTCGGAGCCGCCCCAGCTGTTGGAGACGAACTTGGCGCCCAGGGACACCGCCTCGTTCTCGGCGATGCCGAGGTCGGTGTCGTTGGCCGAGTTGGCCTCCACCAGGATGATGTTGCAGTTCGGGCAGACCGCGCTGACCATGTCGATGTCCAGCGCCTCCTCACCCGCCCAGCCGGTGTCGTTGGTGGGCAGCGAGGTGGTGGAACCGGTCTGGCTGACCTGCTTGAAGCAGCCGTTGGCCTTGGTGCACGCGGACAGGCCGTACTGCGAGCGGTAAGTGCCCAGGTCCGACTCGGCGTTGGGGTCGTTGTAGGCGTCCACGACCGCGACCGTCAGACCGGAACCGCCCGTCGACGGCAGGTTGTACGCGCTGTGCAGGTTGGCCGGGCTGAGGCCGGAGGGGGCCGCGGCGGCGGAGGCCAGCGCGGTGGCGAGACGCTGCTTGATGTCGGTGCGGCGCTGCGCGAAACAGGACGCGTGACCCGCGGCCGGGGTGGCGCACAGGTGGGTGGTCGGGACCTTCTGGCCGGCCTTGCCGGTGGTGTGGAAGGTCTGCCGGTCGGGGGAGGTGAGCGCCTTGCTGTTCTGCGTCACCCGGGAGGTGTGGGTGGTCGCCGGCGTCGCGTGCGCCGGTACGGCCGCGAATCCGGCGAGGCCGAGGGCGAGGGCGGGTATCGCTGCGGTCAGGAGTCTTCGCAGGCTCCGTCGGGGCATTTCACGCATGGGGTACTGCCTCCATCGGTGGGGTTACAGGCAGGCCCGTGACGCGCGCAGCGGCGGCAGATCACGCAGTCATGAGCATGACGTGCCAGAAGCTAGCGGCGGGTGTGAAGGCGGGAGAAGAAGCCAGAGGAGATCTTTGCTGCCCCATAGCAGCCTCATGGACGGCCCATGGAAGCTCCATGGGCCGTCCACTGGCCGTTCCTTACTTTGCGGTCAGAAGTCCTCGTCGAGGTCGACCGTGCCCTCCACCGCCACCTGGTACGCGGACGGCCGCCGCTCGAAGAAGTTCGTCAGCTCCTGGACACCCTGCAACTCCATGAAGGAGAACGGGTTCTCGGAGCCGTACACCGGGGTGAAGCCCAGCCGGGTCAGACGCTGGTCGGCGACGCACTCCAGGTACTGGCGCATCGAGTCGGTGTTCATGCCGGGCAGGCCGTCACCGCACAGGTCGCGCGCGAACTGGAGCTCCGCCTCGACGGCCTCCGCCAGCATGTCCGTGACCTGCCGCTGGAGTTCGTCGTCGAAGAGGTCCGGCTCCTCCTTGCGCACGGTGTCGACCACGTCGAAGGCGAAGGACATGTGCATGGTCTCGTCGCGGAACACCCAGTTGGTGCCGGTGGCGAGACCGTGCAGCAGACCCCGGCTGCGGAACCAGTAGACGTACGCGAAGGCGCCGTAGAAGAAGAGGCCCTCGATGCACGCGGCGAAGCAGATCAGGTTGAGCAGGAAACGGCGGCGGTCGGCCCGGGACTCCAGCCGGTCCAGCTTCTCCACCTCGTCGATCCACTTGAAGCAGAACTCCGCCTTCTCGCGGATGGAGGGGATGCTCTCGACGGCGTCGAAGGCGGCGGCGCGGTCCTGCGGGTCGGGCAGATAGGTGTCGAGCAGCGTCAGGTAGAACTGGACGTGCACGGCCTCCTCGAAGAGCTGGCGGCTCAAGTAGAGGCGTGCCTCGGGGGAGTTGATGTGCTTGTACAGCGTCAGCACCAGGTTGTTCGCGACGATCGAGTCACCCGTCGCGAAGAAGGCCACCAGCCGGCCGATGAGGTGCTGCTCGGCCGGGGACAGCTTCGCGAGGTCGGCGACGTCCGAGTGGAGGTCGACCTCCTCGACGGTCCAGGTGTTCTTGATGGCGTCCCGGTAGCGCTCGTAGAAGTCCGGGTAGCGCATGGGGCGGAGGGTCAGCTCGAAGCCCGGGTCGAGAAGGTTCTTGGCTTCGGTGGTCATTACTGGCAGGCCTCGCAGGACTCGGGGTTCTCAAGGGAGCAGGCGATCGCTTCTTCCGACGTCACCTGCTGGACGGGGACAGTGGCCTGAGCCGCGCGGGCGATCCTCGTCGCCGGGCGCGAGCGCAGGTAGTACGTCGTCTTGAGCCCGGACTTCCAGGCGTACGCGTACATCGAGGAGAGCTTGCCGATGGTCGGCGTCTCCAGGAACAGGTTCAGGGACTGCGACTGGTCGAGGAACGGGGTCCGCGCCGCCGCCATGTCGATCAGCGCGCGCTGCGGGATCTCCCATGCCGTGCGGTACAACGCCCGTACGTCCGCGGGGATCCACGCGAAGTCCTGCACCGAGCCGTTCGCGTCGCGCAGCGCCTCACGGGTGCGGGCGTCCCAGACGCCGAGCTCCTTGAGCTCCCGCACCAGGTACGAGTTGACCTGGAGGAACTCCCCGGACAGCGTCTCGCGCTTGAACAGGTTGGAGACCTGCGGCTCGATGCACTCGTACACCCCGGCGATCGAGGCAATGGTCGCGGTGGGCGCGATGGCGAGCAGCAGGGAGTTGCGCAGACCGGTGGTGGCGATGCGCTCACGCAGTGCGGCCCAGCGCTCGGGCCAGTTCGACGTGACGTCGTAGTGGTCGGGGTGCAGCACGCCCCGCGCGGTACGGGTCTTCTCCCATGCCGGAAGCGGACCGTTGCGCTCGGCGAGGTCGGCGGAGGCCTCGTAGGCGGCGAGCATGATGCGCTCGGCGATCCGCGTGGAGAGGGCCTTGGCCTCCGGCGAGTCGAAGGGCAGCCGCAGCTTGAAGAAGACGTCCTGGAGGCCCATCGCGCCAAGGCCCACCGGCCGCCACTTGGCGTTGGACCGCCCGGCCTGCTCGGTCGGGTAGAAGTTGATGTCGACGACCCGGTCCAGGAAGGTGACGGCGGTGCGGACGGTGGCGTCCAGCCGCTCCCAGTCGAGGTCGCCCGCCGCCGGGTCGACGAACGCGCCGAGGTTCACCGAGCCCAGGTTGCAGACCGCCGTCTCCCCGTCGTCGGTGACCTCCAGGATCTCCGTGCAGAGGTTGGAGGAGTGGACCGTGTGCCCGGGCAGGGCCGTCTGGTTGGCGGTGCGGTTGGCGGCGTCCTTGAAGGTCATCCAGCCGTTGCCGGTCTGCGCGAGGGTGCGCATCATGCGGCCGTACAGGTCCCGGGCGGGGATGGTCTTGCGGGCGAGGCCCCGCTCCTCGGCCTTCCGGTAGGCCGCGTCGAACCCCTCGCCCCACAGGTCGACCAGTTCGGGCACATCGGCGGGCGAGAAGAGGGACCACTCGGCGTCCGCGTTCACCCGCCGCATGAACTCGTCCGGGATCCAGTGCGCGAGGTTCAGGTTGTGCGTACGGCGGGCGTCCTCACCGGTGTTGTCCCTGAGCTCCAGGAACTCCTCGATGTCGGAGTGCCAGGTCTCCAGGTAGACCGCGGCGGCACCTTTGCGCCGGCCGCCCTGGTTCACGGCGGCCACGCTCGCGTCCAGCGTCTTCAGGAACGGGACGATGCCGTTGGAGTGCCCGTTGGTGCCGCGGATCAGCGAACCGCGGCTGCGGACGCGGGAGTACGCGATGCCGATGCCGCCCGCGTGCTTGGAGAGCCGGGCCACCTGGTGGTAGCGGTCGTAGATGGAGTCCAGCTCGTCCATCGGGGAGTCGAGGAGGTAGCAGGACGACATCTGGGGGTGCCGGGTGCCGGAGTTGAAGAGGGTGGGGGAGGAGGGGAGGTAGTCGAGTCGGCTCATGAGCCCGTAGAGCGCGGCGACCTCGTCGAGAGCCCGCCTGGTGTCGTCCTCGGCGAGACCGGCGGCGACCCGGAGCATGAAGTGCTGGGGCGTCTCGATGACCTTGCGGGTGATCGGGTGCCGGAGCAGGTAGCGGCTGTGCAGGGTGCGCAGGCCGAAGTAGCCGAAGCGGTCGTCCCCCTGAGGGTCGATGAGCGAGTCCAGGCGGTCGGCGTGGATGCGTACGAACTCGGCCGTACGGTCGGCGATCAGACCCTCGCGGTGCCCGACCGCGACGGATCGGGTGAACGAGGTGACGCCCTGCGAGGCGGCCTCGGCGGCGATGGAGATCGTCAGCAGCCGGGCGGCCAGCCTGCTGTAGGCGGGGTCCTCGGAGATGAGCCCGGCCGCGGCCTCGGTGGCCAGCTCCCGCAACTCCGACTCGTCGGCCCGGGCGGACCGGCCGCGGAGCGCGGCGGCGGCGACCCGGCCGGGGTCCGCGTCGGGAAGGTCGGCGGTCAGCTCGGTCAGGGTCCGCAGCAGCGCGGCACCGGGGCCGTCGTTCTCCTGCTCGGTCCGCTCGATCGCTGCTGAAGCCGGGTCGGCTGGCGCGATGGTCACGTGGGGCTCTCCCTCGCTGGCACGGGGGCCTTGCGGAGGGCAGGGGGCAGCACACGAGCGCGCACGGCGTCGCGTCCACCGGCCCATTCCACGAGGCCCGGACGTCATGACACCCGGGCCACGGTGGCCGGATGTGCTGTCGGCAGGTCCTCGGACTTACCCTCATATGCGCTTGTGCGCGCATGAGTACACCGTTGCGGGACAGTTCCGGATTCGCACCGGATTCCCCTGCGGCGACAGCGAGCATGAGCATACATCTTGTGCCGGGTGGTGGAAGCAGGCCCATATGTTGTGTCGCGGCGACTTCAGAGCGTCAACTGGTAGGTGAGGAGGGTGAAGTCGTCGCCGGGGACCGGCCGCCAGTCGCGCTCGGGGGCTCGGGTGAAGCCGAAGCGCTCGTAGAGGCGGTGGGCGGTGTGCATGGTGGGCTGGGTGCACAGGACCAGGCCGGTGAGGCTGCCTGCGGCGCTCGCGCGGTCGATGCAGGCCTGGACGAGGGCTTGTCCCACGCCTTGGCCGCGGGCCTCGTGGGACACAGCGAGCATGCGGATCTCGGCCTCTCCGGGGCGGGCCAGCTCCGCCATGGGGCCGGGGGAGGGGACGTAGGTGACTCCGCCGAGGATGCGGTCGTCCGCCGTGGCCACCAGGACGTCGGCTTCCGCGGCCCGCTTGGCCACGTTCTTGAGTTCCTGGAAGTACCAGTCGGCGTCGTCGCCGAACGCGAGGAGGCCGTCGTTCAGGTAGGCCCTTGCCGTGATGTCGCCGAGGGTTTCGTAGTCGGTGGGTTCTGCGGGGCGGATCAGGATGGTCATGCGGGTGAGTGTGCACGAAAGCGGGCCACCGAGGAGGGTTGCTCTCGGTGGCCCGCTGCCGGGTGTGTGGGGTTGCTCGCGTCCACGCGGCGGAGCCGCACATCGAAACAGCCCCGCGCCCCTGAGGAGTCAGTGCGAGGTTCCTGCGGTAGCGGGCGGAAGCTCCACCTCCACCCCCGGGTCGCCCGCGTCCGCCGTGTAGTCCTCCGGGCTGGTCTCGTCGATGCCGTCGGGGGCCTTCGCCGCCTTCAGGACGAAGGTCAGGACCACCGTGACGACGACGTTGAGGACGAACGCCGTCAGGCCGATGTAGCCGATCTCGCCGATGCCCGGGATCTCCTTCGCCGAGCCGCCGAAGTGCTTCTGGGTCGGGGAGGCGACGCCGTACGCGGCGACCGTGCCGTAGATCATGCCGACCGCCCAGCCGGCGAGCAGCGCCCAGCGGTGGAACCAGCGGGTGAACAGGCCGCCGACCAGGGCCGGGAAGGTCTGGAGGATCCAGATGCCGCCCAGGAGCTGGAAGTTGATGGCGACCGTCTTGTCCATCGTCAGGACGAAGACCAGCGCGCCGACCTTCACCAGGAGCGAGACCAGCTTGGAGACCTTGGTCTCCTGGGCCGGGGTCGCGTCCGGCTTGATGAAGTCCTTGTAGATGTTGCGGGTGAAGAGGTTCGCGGCCGCGATCGACATGATGGCCGCGGGGACCAGCGCGCCGATGCCGATGGCCGCGAAGGCCACGCCCGCGAACCAGTCCGGGAACATGTCCTCGAAGAGCTGCGGGATCGCCAGCTGCGGGTTGGTGACCTTGACCCCGGCCGCGATCGCCATGAAGCCGAGCAGGGCCAGCAGGCCGAGCATCAGTGAGTACAGCGGCAGGATCGTGGTGTTGCGGCGGATCACCTCACGGCTGCGGGAGGAGAGCGTCGCGGTGATCGAGTGCGGGTACATGAAGAGCGCGAGCGCGGAGCCCAACGCCAGCGTGGCGTACGTCCACTGGCCCGCCTCCAGGGGGACCAGTCCGCCCGCCTTGGCCGCCGTGTACTTCTCGCTCGCCGCGCCGAAGACGTCGGCGAAGCCGCCCAGTTTGATCGGGATGTAGATGATCGCCACCGCGATGACGATGTAGATCAGCGTGTCCTTCACGAACGCGATCAGGGCGGGGGCCCGGAGGCCCGAGGAGTACGTGTAGGCCGCGAGGACGCCGAAGGCGATCAGCAGCGGCAGGTCCTTCACGAACCAGTTGGTGTTCTCGCCGCCGCCGACGCCCATCACGTCCAGGACGGCCTGGATGCCGACCAGTTGGAGCGCGATGTACGGCATGGTCGCGAGGATGCCGGTGACCGCCACGGCGAGCGACAGGCCCTTGGAGCCGAACCGGCCGCGCACGAAGTCAGAGGTCGTCACGTACCCGTGCTTGTGGGAGACCGACCACAGGCGGGGCAGGAAGGTGAAGATCAGCGGGTACACCAGGATCGTGTACGGCACCGCGAAGAAGCCGGCCGCGCCCGCCGCGTAGATCGCCGCGGGCACCGCGACGAAGGTGTACGCCGTGTACAGGTCGCCGCCCAGCAGGAACCAGGTGACCCAGGTGCCGAACGAGCGGCCGCCCAGGCCCCATTCGTCCAGCGAGTGCTCGTTCTCGGCCTTGCGCCAGCGCGCGGCCAGGAAGCCCATGACCGTGACGGCCAGGAAGAAGAGGATGAAGACGGCGAGAGCCACGCCGTTGACGCCGTCGTTCACTTCGAACCTCCACGACGGGCACGCTGGTCACGCTGCCACAGCTGGTACGCGATCATCGTCAGCGCGGTGGAGATCAGCACCCACAGCATCTGGTACCAGTAGAAGAACGGGATGCCGATGAACTCGGGGTCCACCTTCGCGTACGAGCCGACCCACAGCATCGCCACGAACGGGGCGAGCAGGCAGAGGGCGATGACCACCCGCACCGGCGTCACCACCGGTGGTCTCACTTCAGGCGCATCCGACATGTCGTGACTCCGTCCCCTCGCTGATCAGCGTTGATCACCTGTAACGCGCAGGCAATCTAGGCGCTGGTGTCGCAACAGCGGAAGACCTCGTCCGCATATCGGTATGTCGATTCTGTGAAGCTCCCGTTCAGCAGCAGCGGAACCCCTGCCGGGGGTCGCTTTCCTGACGTTCCGTCCGCATCCGTTCGAACGCCCGCCGGGTCGGCACCGGCGCCTCGGGGTGCTGCCCGCGCACATGCGCGACATAGCGGTCGTACGCCGACTCGTCGGTCAGTTCGCGCACATACCAGCGCACGCTCCTAAGAACGCGCAGCAGTGACCGCGTCACGGGCCTCCTCCTTCTCCTCCCGGGTGGGGATCAGCCCGGCCGGGGCGAGGATCTTCGACTCGACGTACGGCGCCTCACTGAGCGTGGAGAGCGCGGGACGGCGGACGTGCCGGACGCAGACCCTGAGGGCGTCCGCGATCACCACCACGATCAGCAGGGCGAGGACGGCCGTGAGGACGCCGTCGACCGTCGAGTTGGTGACCACGGTGTGCATGTCGTCCATGCTCTTGGCGGGCGGCAGCACCTTGCCGTCGTCGATGGCGTCCTGGAACACCGAACGCTGCTTGAAGAAGCCGACCTTGGGGTCGCTGGAGAACACCTTCTGGAAGCTGGCCGTGAGGGTCACGGTCGCGTCCCACGCGAGCGGAACCCCGGTGATCCAGGCCCACTTGAGGCGGCCCGACTTCACCAGCAGGGTGGTGCAGACGGCCAGGGCGACCGCGGCGAGCAGCTGGTTGGAGATGCCGAAGACCGGGAAGAGCTGGTTGATCCCGCCCAGGGGTTCATGGACGCCGACCCAGAGGAAGTAGCCCCACAGGGCGCACACGATCGCGCTGGTGAGGACGAGCCCCGGCTTCCAGCTGATGTTCTTGAACGGCCGGTACACGTTCCCCAGCATGTCCTGGAGCATGAACCGGCCCACGCGCGTGCCGGCGTCCAGCGCGGTCAGGATGAACAGCGCCTCGAACATGATCGCGAAGTGATACCAGAAGGCCCGCAGGCCTCCCCCGGTCACCTTGGAGAAGATCTCCGAGACACCGACGGCGAGGGTCGGGGCGCCGCCGGTGCGCGAGAGCAGGCTCGACTCCTCGACGTTCTTCGCGGCCTGGGCGAGGTCGGCGGGGGAGATGGAGTAGCCCCAACCGGTCACCACCTGCGAGGCGTTGTCCACCGTGGTGCCGATGACCCCGGCCGGCGCGTTCATCGCGAAGTACAGCCCCGGGTCGATGATGCTCGCCGCGACCAGCGCCATGATCGCGACCGACGACTCCATCAGCATGGAGCCGTAGCCGATCATCCGGACCTGCGTCTCCTTCTGGATCATCTTCGGCGTCGTACCGGAGGAGATGAGGGAGTGGAAGCCGGACAGGGCCCCGCAGGCGATGGTGATGAAGACGAAGGGAAACAGCGAGCCCGCGAAGACCGGGCCGTCGCCGCGCGAGGCGAAGTCCGTCACCGCGTCCATCTTCAGCGTCGGCAGGGCGATGACGACCCCGAGGGCGAGCAGGGCGATCGTCCCGATCTTCATGAAGGTGGACAGGTAGTCGCGGGGCGCCAGGAGCATCCACACCGGCAGGATCGAGGCGATGAAGCCGTACGCCACCAGCCAGACGACCAGCGTCGAGGGGGCGAGGGTGAAGGTGCCGGCCCAGGACGACTCGGCGACCCAGCGGCCCGCGACCAGCGCGAGCAGCAGCAGCCCCACGCCGATGAGGGAGACCTCGGCGACCCGGCCGGGGCGCAGGACACGCAGGTAGAAGCCCATCAGCAGGGCGATCGGGATCGTCATCGCGATGGAGAAGGTGCCCCAGGGGGAGGCCGCGAGGGCGTTGACGATGACCAGGGCCAGCACCCCGAGCAGGATGATCATGATGGCGAAGGCGGCGATCAGCGCGGCCGCGCCGCCGAAGGGGCCGATCTCCTCGCGGGCCATCTGCCCGAGCGAACGGCCGTCCCGGCGCGTGGAGAAGAACAGCACGACCATGTCCTGGACCGCGCCCGCGAAGACGACGCCCGCGATGATCCAGATCGTGCCGGGGAGGTAGCCCATCTGCGCGGCCAGCACCGGGCCGACGAGCGGTCCCGCGCCGGCGATCGCCGCGAAGTGGTGACCCAGCAGGACGCGGCGGTCGGTGGGGTGGAAGTCGATGCCGTTGTTGAGGCGTTCGGCCGGGGTGGCCCGGGTGCCGTCGACCTTCAGCACCCTGTGCGCGATGAACTTCGCGTAGAAGCGGTAGCCGATCGCGTACGACCCGAGGGCGGCCGCGACCATCCAGGCGGCGGAGACGTCCTCGCCCCGGGCGAGCGCGAGCACGGCCCAGCCGGTGGCGCCGACCAGGGCGACGAGGGTCCAGATGACGATGGTTCGGACGTTCGCGGTACGCACGGGGCGGTCCTCCCGTCCAGACGGAGTCGGGAGGACCGTAGAGCAGGAAGCGCGGTTGCGCTACACCGCGTGCAGTACCTGAAAGGGCACTGCGCCGCGCAACAGGCCCTAGTCGACCGGCCTCTTCAGGCGGGCCACGAACTTGTACCGGTCGCCTCGGTAGACGGACCGCACCCACTCCACCGGCTCGCCCGTCTTGTCGAACGAGTGCCGGGACAGCATCAGCATCGGCAGGCCCACGTCCGTGCCGAGCAGGCCCGCCTCGCGCGGGGTGGCCAGGGAGGTCTCGATGGTCTCCTCGGCCTCGGCGAGATGGACGTCGTAGACCTCGGCCAACGCCGTGTAGAGGGACGTGTACTTGACGAGCGACCTGCGCAGGGCCGGGAAGCGCTTGGCGCTCAGGTGGGTCGTCTCGATGGCCATCGGCTCGGCGTTCGCCATGCGCAGGCGCTCGATGCGCAGCACCCGCCCGCCGGCCGTGATGTCGAGGAGCTCGGCGAGCCGGTCGTCGGCGGTGATGTAGCCGATGTCGAGCAGCTGCGAGGTGGGTTCGAGGCCCTGGGCGCGCATGTCCTCGGTGTAAGAGGTGAGTTGCAGTGCCTGGGAGACCTTGGGCTTGGCGACGAACGTGCCCTTGCCCTGGATCCGCTCCAGCCGCCCCTCCACCACCAGCTCCTGGAGCGCCTGGCGCACGGTCGTGCGGGAGGTGTCGAACTCGGCGGCGAGCGTGCGCTCGGGCGGTACGGGGGTGCCGGGCGACTGGGTCTCCGTCATGTCGAGCAGGTGCTTCTTCAGGCGGTAGTACTTCGGCACGCGCGCGGTACGGACTCCTGCCCCGCCCTCGGTCTCCGCACTGCTGACGTCGCTGCTCATGGTCTGCCTTCCCGGCTCCGGATGCGGGTCACATCGTGATCCCTTCTGTATACCGTCGCCGACTCTTTTGGTCTAGTCCACAGAGGTGAGTGGTATAGCGGACGAGACTACTCCGCCGCCGCTGTTTTCGCTGGCTTCTTTACTAATGGTTCCTGCATATGTAGCTCGCATAACGGCTGGTCAGGGCCGTTTCGCACCCTCTTGACAGGCCTCGTGGTCTGGTCCAAGCTCCCCCTACTGGTCTACACCATTGGTCCAGGTCCCGGCTCGTGGGCGGGAGGTGTGGGCATCCCTGAGGAGGGTGGCGTGAAGCGCAAGCTGGCAGCCGCGATAGGTATCGCGGGCATGATGGTCTCGGTCGCGGCGTGTGGGGGCAGCGACAGCGGAAGTTCGGACAACAGCGGCGCGGACGCCAAGGAGCTGACCGTCTGGCTCACCGTCGACGCCCAGAACAACTGGCCCGAGCTGGTGAAGGCCGCGGACGCCGCGGTCCAGAAGAAGCACCCCGGAATCAAGATCAACCACGAGTACTACGGCTGGCCGGACAAGAACACCAAGCTCGACGCGGTCCTCGCCACCGACAAGGCCCCCGACGTGGTCGAGATGGGCAACACCGAGATGCTCGGCTACATGGTCAAGGGCGCCTTCGCCCCCCTGGACGCCTCGAAGTTCACCAACTCCTCGGCCTGGCTCGACGGCCTCAAGGCCTCGGTGACGTACGACGGCAAGACCTACGGCGTCCCGTACTACGCGGGCGGCCGTGTCGGCAACTGGCGCAAGGACGTCTTCGCCTCGGTCGGCGTCAAGTCCACCCCGAAGACCTACGCGGAGCTGACCGCCGCCCTCGACAAGGTCCAGAAGAAGGAGGGCGACAAGTTCTCCGCCTGGTACCAGCCCACCCGTGACTGGTACGCGGCCATGTCCTTCGTCTACGACGCCGGCGGCTCCATCGCCGTCGACAACGGCGGCACCTGGAAGGCCAACCTCTCCTCGCCGGAGTCCATCAAGGGCCTCACCGAGTTCAAGAACGTCGTCGACAAGTACATGCACGGCGACAAGACCAAGGACGAGTCCGACCGCTACATCGTCTACGGCCAGGGCAAGTCCGGCATGATCTTCGGCGCGGCCTGGGAGGGCGCGACCTCCGCCGACCCGAAGAACGACAAGACCGGCAAGCTCAAGGACAACCTCGAGAACTTCGTGATGCCGGGTCCGTCCGGCAAGAACCTCCCCGTCTTCCTGGGCGGTTCGGACCTCGCCGTGCCGGTCAAGTCCAAGGCGCAGGCCGTGGCCGCCGAGTGGATCAACGCCTTCACCGGTCCCTCCGGCCAGAAGGGCCTGATGGCCAAGGGCAACCTGCCCAACAACAAGACCGACCTCGCCACCCTGAAGAACGACCCGGCGACCGCGGTCCCGGCCACCGCGGCCGAGTCCAACTGGTTCGTGCCCATGGCGCCCGGCTGGGGCCAGGTCGAGAAGGCGCAGGTCCTGCAGAACATGCTGCAGAACATCGGCACCGGCAAGCAGTCCGTCGAGGCGGCGGCCAAGGAGGCCGACGCGGCGATCGACAAGGTCATCAACACCAAGTGACCGCAGGCAGGGCCCCGTTGAGAACGGCGGGGCCCTGCTTCCCGTACGACCCGACCGTGCGGGCCGCCCGTACGACCCCGTGCGGGTCTCCCGTACACCCGACCGTGCGGGCTTCGCTTTCGTACGACCGTGCGGGCTTCGCCTCGTACGACCAGAGCCGTGCGGGCTTCTGCCTCGTACGACCAGAGGGACCGCTGAGGAGCACGCGATGAGTGCCGCAGACACCACCACCCCCACCGAGGTGCCGCCGCCGCTGTCGGTACCACCGCCGCCCACCGCGTCGGCGCCCCGCAGAAGGCGGCGGACCGGCGCCACCCCGTGGCTGCTGCTCGCGCCCTGCCTGATCGTCCTCGGCCTGGTCATGGGCTATCCGCTGGTCCGCCTGGTCACCCTGTCCTTCCAGAAGTTCGGCCAGTCCCAGCTGTGGGGCTTCCAGCCCGCCGAGTGGGTCGGCTTCGACAACTTCACCGGCGTGCTCGACGACGGCGAGTTCTGGGCGGTCGTCGTCCGGACCCTCGTCTTCGCGGCGGGCTGTGTCATCTTCACGATGGTCATCGGCATGCTCATCGCCCTGCTGCTCCAGCGGGTCTCCGGCTGGGTGAAGACCCTGATCAACATCGCGCTGGTGGCCAGCTGGGGCATGCCGATCATCGTCGCCACCACGGTCTTCAAGTGGCTGTTCGACGCGGACTACGGCATCCTCAACGCGCTGCTCAGCAAGCTGCCCGGCGTCGAGATGATCGGCCACAACTGGTTCGCGAGCGGTCCCCAGGGCCTTGCCGTGATCATGCTGCTGGTGGTGTGGGGCGCGGTGCCCTTCGTCGTCATCACGCTCAGCGCCGGACTCACCCAGGTCCCGGCCGAACTGGAGGAGGCCGCCCGTCTCGACGGCGCCGGCGCCTGGGGCGTCTTCCGGTACGTCACCCTGCCGATCCTCAAGCCGATCATCGTGATGCTCACGACCCTGTCGGTCATCTGGGACATGGGCGTCTTCCCCCAGGTGTTCGTGATGCGCAACGGCCACCCGGAGCCGGAGTTCCAGATCCTGACGACGTACTCCTACGACCGCGCCTTCGTGGTCAACGACTACGCGCAGGGCTCCGCGATCGCCCTCATCACCGTGCTTCTGCTGCTCGGGGTGGTCGCCGTGTACATGCGCCAGATGCTGAAGATCGGAGAGGTCGAATGAGCGCGCTCGCTCCGGGGGCCCGCCGCAAGTCGAAGCTGGGCTGGAACCTCCTCGGTCTCCTCGTCTTCGTCACCGCGGGCTTCCCCGTCTACTGGATGCTCAACACCGCGTTCAAGCCGGCGAAGGACGCCATCGACCCGGACCCGAGCCTGCTGCCGACGGGCGTGACGCTGAGCAACTTCAGCCGCGCGCTGGACATCGCCGACTTCTGGGGCCCGGTCGGCCGCAGCCTGATCGTCTCCCTCACCGTCGTGGTGATCGGCATCGTGGTCGGCACCCTGGCCGCCCTCGCCATCTCCCGCTTCGCCTTCCGCGGCCGCAAGGTCGTGATCGTGGGCATCCTCGCGGTCCAGATGGTCCCGCTGGTCGCGATGATCATCCCGGTCTTCCTGCTCCTGAACGACCTCGACCAGTACGACAAGCTGTCCGGCCTGATCATCACGTACCTGACCTTCATCCTCCCCTTCACGGTGTGGACGCTGCGCGGCTTCATCGTCAACATCCCGAAGGAGCTGGAGGAGGCGGCGATGGTCGACGGCTGCTCGCCCACCGGCGCGTTCCTGCGCGTGGTCTTCCCGCTCCTCGCCCCCGGCATGGTCGCCACCTCGGTCTACGCCTTCATCCAGGCCTGGAACGAGTACCTCTACGCCCTCATGCTGCTCAGCCAGAAGAACCAGACCGCGACCGTCTGGCTCGGCAACTTCACCACCAAACACGGCACCGAATACGCCCCGATGATGGCCGGCGCCACCATGATGGCCGTGCCGATCGTGGTCCTCTTCCTCCTCGTCCAGCGCAAGATGGCCGCGGGTCTCACCGCGGGCGCCGTGAAGGGATAACGCCCCCCGATGACGACTTTCGCCAGCGGCACCGACACCCTCACGCGCGACGCGCTGACCGTCCTCCAGCCCGGCTTCCCCGGCACCACCGCCCCCGACTGGCTGCTGCGCCGCCTCGGTGAGGGCCTCGCCTCGGTCGGCCTGTTCGGCCGCAACATCGCCTCCCCGGAGCAACTGGCCGCCCTGACGGCACAGTTGCGCGCCGAACGGGACGACGTCCTGGTGGCCATCGACGAGGAGGGCGGTGACGTGACCCGCCTGGAGGTGGGCACCGGCTCGTCCTTCCCCGGCAACCACGCCCTGGGCGCGGTGGACGACGTGGAGCTCACGCACGCCGTGGCCGCGGAGCTCGGCCGCCGCCTCGCGGCCTGCGGGGTCAACCTCAACTGGGCCCCGTCGGCCGACGTCAACTCCAACCCCGCCAACCCGGTGATCGGCGTCCGCTCCTTCGGCGCCTCCTCCGACCTGGTCGCCCGGCACACGGCGGCCTACGTCTCCGGGCTCCAGTCGGCGGGCGTCGCCGCCTGCACCAAGCACTTCCCGGGCCACGGCGACACCGCGACCGACTCCCACCACGCCCTGCCGCGCATCGACGTGGACCGGTCGGTGCTGCTGGAGCGCGAGCTGCGGCCCTTCCGCGCGGCCATCGCCGCCGGCACCCGCGCGGTGATGACCGCCCACCTCCTGGTCCCGGCCCTGGACCAGGACCGCCCGGCGACGCTGTCCCACCCGGTCCTGACCGAGCTGCTCCGCGGCGAACTCGGCTACACCGGCCTCATCGTCACCGACGGCATGGAGATGCAGGCCATCGCCGGCACCTACGGCATCGAGCGCGGCAGCGTCCTCGCCATCGCCGCCGGCGCCGACGCGATCTGCGTGGGCGGCGGCCTCGCCGACGACGAGACGGTACGGCGTCTGCGCGACGCCCTGGTCTCCGCGGTCCGCTCGGGCGAACTCCCCGAGGAGCGCCTCGCCCAGGCCGCGGAACGGGTGCGCACCCTGGCCCACTGGACGGCGGCCGGCGCGGCCGACACCCAGCTGCCGGCCGACGAGGAGGTGGGACTGCGCGCGGCCCGCAGGGCGTTGCGCATCACCGGCGCCGACGGCTTCACCCCCCTCGCCGCGGCCCCCTACGTCGCCGCGTTCACCCCGGTGGCCAACATCGCCGTCGGCGACGAGACCCCCTGGGGCGTGGCCGCCGAACTCACCCGGCTCCTGCCCGGCACGGAGACGGGCAGCTTCGCCGGCGACGACGCGGGCCTCGCGACCCTGGCCGCGGCCGGCCCCCGCCGCATCGTGGCCGTGGTCCGCGACGAGCACCGCCACCCGTGGATGACAGCGGCCCTGGACACCATCCTCCGGACCCGCCCCGACACCATCGTCATCGAGATGGGCCTCCCCCAGGCCCCCACCCGAGGAGCCCTCCACATCGCGACCCACGGCGCGGCCAGGGTCTGCGGACGGGCGGCGGCGGAGGTCATCGCGGGGGAGAAGTAGCCCCTACGACCCAACAGGTGCCGGTTCCCTGGAAGCACAGGAACGACGGCAC
>NZ_JBHUXV010000085.1:0-41423 GCF_042669125.1 Streptomyces sp. NPDC057253
GCTCGACCTCGGGATCCTCGTGGTCCCCGCCGAACTGCGCGCTCTCGCCGCGGCCGGCCGCGTGGCCTCCGTCGTCGGCATGGTCCTGCGCGACCTGAGGGTGGCAGTACGCGGCCCGTACGCCCCCGGCCTCGACGACCGCGAGGTGGCCCGACTGCTGGGGCTGCCCCTGGTGGGCGAGGTGCCGGTGGAGTCGTCGCTGCAACGGTCGCACGGGGGCGAGGCGCCACCGGGCGCGGCGGCACGGGGGCCGCTGGCGCGGTTCTGCAAGGAGTTCTGGGAGCGGGCGCTGGTGGAGGCGGGGGTGGCATGAGCGGGGACTTCGAGGGGGTGCTCACAGGGGCTCGCTCACGTGAGATTGCTGTCGGCGCCGTCGGAACTGTTGCGGCCAGTGAGGCCCTCGGGGCTGTCGGGTTGCTGGACGGGGTGCGGCAGTGGCTGGCTGAGAGCGGGGCCGAGCCGACGCCCGCGCGGGTGGCGCAGGCGCTGCGCGAGCAGGGGCGGGTGCTGGGCGACGCCGAAGTGCTGGGCGCGGCCGAGCGGTTGCGGTCCGAGCTGGTCGGCAGCGGTCCCCTGGAGCCGTTGCTCGCGGATCCGTCGGTCACGGACGTCCTGGTGTCGGCCCCGGACCGGGTGTGGGTGGACCGGGGCGGCGGCCTCGAACTGACCGCGGTCACCTTCCCGGACGCGGCCGCCGTACGACGACTCGCGCAGCGCCTGGCCGCGGTGGCCGGCCGGCGCCTCGACGACGCCCGGCCCTGGGTGGACGCCCGGCTGCCCGACGGGACCCGGCTGCACGCGGTGCTCTCCCCGGTGGCCGTCGGCTGCGCCTGTCTGTCGCTTCGGGTGGTCCGGCCGCGCGCGTTCACGCTGGACGAGCTCGTCGCGGCCGGCACGGTGCCGCCGGGCGGGGACCGGGTGCTGCGGGCGCTGCTCGACGCGCGGCTGTCCTTCCTCATCAGCGGCGGGACCGGCACGGGCAACCCCAGTATGTGTCTGTGACGCCTCTAAAATGATCTTGTTCGGATAGGCGCGATGGACCTCAAAAGAGTGGCCTTGACCTGCGGTTTTGTCGTCGCGTTCGCCCCCGACTGCTGCCACCTTCGAATCCAAGGTGCGGGCATGAAACGGCCCCGACCGGGTCACTGGTACCGGTCGGGGCCGCCTGGCCTGCCCGCCCTCGACTACGCCTGGGGTGCGGAGAGCGGGCAGGAGTCAGGGCTTCCGCTGGAGGCCGTGGCACGAGCAGCTGCATCGGATCGTCATGATGGGCGCCTCCCACGATGGGGCTCCCTGGCGCCGGATCACGCGCGGCCCCGCGCACATGAGGTGCTCCCCGAGCGCGCACTCGGGGGTCTTGTCCGTCTCGGTCACGGCTGGTCGGCGAGCGGGACCAGGTCGTAGATGTCGCGGCAGCTGCGGCAGGCGAACAGGCACTGGCCCGAGCCGGAGCCCTGCTCGATCGCGGAGATGAGTCGCACGCCTCGGGCGTAGTTCTGATGCCAGGCGCACCAGCCGTAACCAGTAGGGCTGTTCGCGGCGGGCGCGGTCTGCGTATTCTCCGGCATGTCGACTCCAACCAGTCGTCCACGCCCGGGGCCGTTCGCGCGGCCGCCGGGATTCGTTGTGTCTCCCGACGCTAGGAGCGCGATGTGCAGCACCTCCAGCATTGTGCAGATGTGTGCGCACAGACTCATACCTTGGGCTGGTGGCGCATCACGCCCTCTTGACGGTGGCGCCCAGCGGGGTGACGGTGTCGCACAGTCCTGCACAAACGACCGACGGAGGCAGCCATGTCGCTACTGTTCATCGGCATCGACCCGACCACCGGGGACCACGAGTCACCGACGGTCTGGGTCGACCAGGAGAATCAGGAACTCGTCTTCCAGGGATGGAAGCCGGGCCCCGAACTCGAAGCCGAGTGCGCCGCGTTCGAGGTGCCAGGCCACGCTGTCGGTATCCCCGAGAACGAGGCCGTGGTCCGTATCCCCGCCAGGATGGTGCCGATGATCAGGGAGGCCTGCGATGCCGTTGAACGTGCCGCCGCCCGCGTTCACTGATCTCCTGGCCGCTGCCACCCGGTCCGCTGTCCACCTCGAGATGCGCGACAGCTACGCCGTCGACTATGAGTCCGGGCCGTTCGCCGACTGGCGGCGCGGCTTCCGGTACGACGAGGCGGACCGAGCGTCGTGGTGGCGTCCTTGGCTCAGCCTCGTCGAGGAGACGACGGCGCGCGGCGTGACCATGCGGCGGGCGCGCATCGTCTCGGAGCCGGTCAGCGAGTACACCCGCTTCCTGCACAGCTTCACCTTCACCAACGTCGCCGCGGGCGAGCAGGTGTCCTGGCTGCCCCGCCGCCAAGCCTCCGAACTCGCCTTGCCCGGGAACGACTTCTGGCTGTTCGACGACCACACGGTCTACTGGAACCACTTCACCGGTGACGGCGCGTCCGCCGGCGGCGAGGTCTCCGAGGACCCGGCCGTCGCCAAGTTGTGCGCCGAGGCGTTCGAGGCGGTGTGGGCACGAGCCATCCCGCACGACCAGTACGAGATCCACTGACCCAGCGAACACCGGACAGGCCAGCTCATGCCCCTCTCTCCCTCCTCGTCCGCGCAGGCCGCGCGCGAGGTAGTCGCCCAGCGGATGCGCGACCTGCGCAAGAGCGCGGGGCTGACGGTCACTGAGCTGGCCAGCCGCTGCAACTGGCACCACGCCAAGACATCCCGGATCGAGAACGCCCGCACGGCGCCCACCGCAACGGACATACGGCTGTGGTGCCAGGCCTGCGACGTCGCCGACCAGGCCGAGGACCTGATCGCCCAGTCGCTGCACGCCGAATCCATGTACACCGAGTGGCGCACGCAGGTACGCGCCGGCCTCAAGGCGCTCCAGGACAGCGAGCCCCGGCTGTTCCAGGACACCGAGCTGTTCCGCGTCTACTCATCCACGCTCGTGCCCGGACTCCTCCAGACCGAGGGGTACGCGGCGGGCATCCTCGCCATCAGCGCGCGCTTCCGCGACGTGCAGCTCGACGACAGCGCCGAGGCCGCCCGGGCGCGAGTGGACCGCTCCCGCATCATCCACGAGCGGGGACACCGGTTCGTGTTCGTCGTCGAGGAGGACGCCCTCCGGCACCAGATCTGCGGGGCGGACGAGATGGCCGCGCAGCTCGGCTACCTGCTCACCGCCGGGGCCCTGCCCCAGGTCTCCCTCGGCATCATCCCCATGGCAGCGCGCGAGCGCACCCAGTGGCCGCGCGAGACCTTCCACGTCTACGACGACCGCCTCGTCTCCGTCGAGCTCGTCTCGGCCCGGGTGAGGATCACCCAGCCGTCCGAGATCGGTCTGTACCTGAAGGCGTTCGAGCAGTTGCGCGGGGACGCGGTGTACGGGGCGGAGGCGCGCACGCTGATCCTGCGGGCGATCGAAGCCCTGCACTGACCCCGGACAGGACGAAAGCGGCCCCGCCTCCCAAAGGGAGAGCGGGGCCGCGGTCGTTACGGGTACTGGCGTCGGGAGGGGTCGAGCCCCATGGACAGCAGGCCGCCGGAATTGTCGGTCGGCTGTGGGGCGGGGGCGCCGTCGCGTCGGCACACCAGGGCGTCCGGATCGTTGGCGGGCGCCTGGAGGCTGTAGCCGTCCGGGCAGGAGGGGCCAGCCGGGCCGCGCTCACCCGTGGCCCCCTGCTCGCCCTGCGGGCCGGTCGGTCCCGGGTCTCCCTGGGGACCGGGCGGGCCAGCGGGACCAGCAGGGCCCGCAGGGCCGGTCGCACCGGTACTGCCGGGGGTCCCGACGCTTCCGTCCGTACCGTTCTGACCGGGCGAACCTGACGGCCCCGGCTGCCCGGGATCACCCTGGGGGCCGCGCGGCCCCGGTATGGGCACGGGGACTCGGGTGCGCTCGTCCAGGTCGGCGACGGCCTTGCTCGGGTCGGGCGCCTTGGGTGTCTCGCCCGCCGCCTGGACCTGGGCGCGCAGTACGCGCACGTCCCCGGCGAGCGTGCTCACGGCCTGGCCGCGCAGGTCCGCCTCGTCGGCAAGCTGGCTGTACCAGGAGTAGCCGACGACGGCCAGCCCGGACAGGGCCAGTAGCCAGCAGAGGACGGCGATCCACCGCCAGCGCTCGGCGAGCGCCCGTTCGGCACGGGTCACGGTGGTTCGCCTCCCATGGTGATGATGTGGGCACGGAGGCGGGCGATCGTCACGTAGTCCTCGCCCTGCTGCTTGAGCAGCTCGGCGATCCGGCTGTCCCGCTCGGCGACCTGCTTGCGCAGCCCGTCCCGCTCCTCCTGGATCTGGTCTATCTCGCTGTTCATGCGGGTGGTCGCGTTCTCGCCCCGCTTACCGAGGTACGCCACCACCGAGCCGGACAGCACTCCAGCGAGCGCGAGTACCGCGCCGATGGTGGCGGCGTCCAAGGTGGTGCTCCCTACAGGTCGCGGCTGGCCTGCTTGTTGGGTACGGCGTAGGTGATGCCCCAGGCGCCGAGGACGGCGAGCACGATGGTGACGCCCTCTCCGGTGTCGAGGACACCGTCCTGGATCGCTGTGACCGCGGCCGTGGCGCCGGCCGCGACTCCGGCGACGATGCTCTTGGCGATGCTGGAGATTCTCATGGGGAATCGGTTCCTCTCGATCAGGCGGTGACGGTGAAGCCGTACTTCTTGCCGAGCTCCGTAAGGGAGGCGCGGCCGGGGATGCCGTCGGCGGCCGTCCCCGAGTAGCCGAGGTGGCGCTGCCACTTGGCGTAGGCGGTGACGGTGGTCGTGCCGAAGTGGCCGTCCAGGTAGACCTTCGCGAGGAAGCCGCCGTCAACGAGGGCGGCCTCGACGGTCTTCACCCCCGGGTAGGTGACCGGTGTGCCGGACGCCTTCGGGTTCGAGCGGGCGGCGGCGACGAGCTTCGACAGGTCGACGACGGGCTTGCCCGGGGCGGGCAGCGTGGTCGTCGGCTTGCCCGCTGCGAGCCGGTCGGCGACCTTCCCCCGCAGCCAGTCCATGCCGAAGCCGCGCGGGTCGACCTTGCCGGGCTGCCACTCCAGGTGGCCGATGACCGACAGGGCGGTCCAGCCGTGGTGGCGGACGAGGGCGGCGGCCACGCGGACGATCGCGTCGACCTGCTTGGCCGGCCACGGGTCCTGGCCGTCGCCGAGGTTCTCGCACTCGAAGCCGTAGAAGTGCCGGTTGCCGTCGACGCTGGCCTCGTCGTCGGCCGGGGCCTTGTGCTCGGCGATGACCGCGGCCAGGACGTCGGGGTCACCCAGGCCTGCGTGGTTGGCGCGGCCGTAACCGACGAGGTGGACGCGGCCGTCCTTGGCGATGACGCCGTGGCACAGCGGGCCGGGAAGCGCGGTGTAGCCGTCGCGGCAGATCTTCACCGTGGCGTCGGTGCCCTTGGTGACGGTGTGGTGGATCATCACGCCGTGCACGGGCCCCCACGGACCGCGGCTGTTGCGGTTGTGCGTCTCCCAGTCGCCGACCTCGACGACGGTCACGCCCTCGGCCCGCAGCAGCGCTGCGAACGTGGACGCGGTGGGCGGTGTGGCCATGCGGTCTCCAGACATGAAGAAGGCCCCGGCCGGTGGGCGCGGGGCAGGATCGTGGGCCGGTTGGCTAGCTGATGGCCTGGGCGCTGGAGTAGTCGCCCGCGGGGCCTACGTCCTCGACCTGGACGAAGGCGATGTTGTTGGCGGATGCGGCGATCAGGGCGTTGCCGGTGCCGCTGGCGCGCTGGTAGGTGGCCACCAGGACGGCGGTGACGTCGGATCCCGTCGTGTTCGTGGCGATGTTGCTGAAGTGCTCGGGGGCGTTCGCGCCGGCCGCCGCGATGTACTGGCGGAGCTGGTCCAGGTACGCGGTCCCCGATGTGTCGGTCTTGCGGACCCGCAGGGTGACCGTGTCGCCGGACACCGATGACTGGGCCAGGCACTTCAGCGTGATTCGGTAGGCCCGCCCGTTCTTGAAGGTGATCGATGGGGTGGTGATGGCCACGGCCTCTGTGGTCGTGGTCGTGGCCGTGTTCGCGGCGAGTGGGGTGAACGCCACCGTGTACGGCGCGCGGTAGGACAGCATGTCGGCGGTCACCCGCTGTCCCGCATAGACCAGGTCCGGCATCAGGACTCCTTCAGGGCGAGGTACACCGGGCGTGCGAGCCGGACATCGGTGCCCGCCGCGTGCGCCTTGACGACGTCGTTGACGCTGCGCGCGATGGTGAATCGCTGCGGGTTGAGCAGCTCGAAGTCGTCGTAGTTGGCGAGCAGGTTGGCGTTGGTGTTGCTGTTCGTGCGCACGGACCGGGTGCCGACCGCGGTGCCGGTGGTGAGGCTGGTGTCGGTGGCGATGATCTGCCATGCCCCCGGCTCGGGGATGGCCGCGGCCCAGGCCCGGCAGCGGAGCGTGCTGCCGCGCACCTGGAGGCGGATGTAGAACTTCCCGAACGCGGTGTGGGCGGCGCCGACACCGCCCGACCAGGTCCCGAGGATCGTTTCCACGCTGGCCACCCGCTTGCGCAGGGTGAGCGTGACCGCGCCCGTCGTCGAGAACTGCAACTGGGCCATGTAGAGGTTGGTCTCGTCGACGGCCCGGGCGACCGCGGCGACGTACTGGTCGCCGCCGGTGGCGGCCTGGTCGGTGCTCACCGACAGCCGCACGTCGTGGTCGGTGCCCGAGGCGGTGATCAGGTCGCGCAGGGCGGTGTTGACCGCGGTCATCTTGTGCACGCCTTCGCTGCCCTGGGTGTAGTGGTCGCCGACCGCGCCGCCGGTGCTGGTCCAGCTCTGCCCGCTGGTGGCGGTCCCCCAGCCGTTCGCCACCGTGCGGGTGAAGGTGTCGGAGACGGACGGGTTGATCGCGCTGACGGTCCAGACCTCCCCTCCGGCCCGCACGTCGAACGGGAACTCGCCCGGGAACTGGGACGACCACACCCACCGGTTCTCGGCCGTGGTGAGGACCGTGGCGGTGGTGGCGCTGCTCGTGAGGGCGGCGGCGAGCTGGCTGCCGGCGGTGTCCGCGCGCCCGTTGGTGGTGCTGTCGGCCACGGCGACGTTGTACGGCTCGGCGGGGACGCAGGTGAAGGTGATGGGCCAGCCGTCCGGGCCGGGGGCGTCCCCGCCTCCCAGGACCAGGAGGTCGACGTCGTCGTAGCTCCAGTCGGGCGGCAGGTTGGTCAGCCGGATCTTGTCGCCGACGTCGACGCGCAGGATGGTGTCGATCAGGGCGAACACCCGGTCGTTGGCGAGGTTGAGGGTGATCGTCGGGTAGCGCATCTCGTCGACGGTGGCCACGTGCACCCGCCACGCGGCCTGGTCGGGCAGGTCGTCGTCGGAGGCGACGGACAGCTCCACCGACGTGCCGTAGTAGCCGATGCCGTTCGGCGGGTCCTGGGTCGAGTTGGCGCCCTCGGTGAGCTCGTAGGTGAACTCCGAGCCGCTGATCCGCTTGGCGGTCATGACGTTGAAGGCCGACCTGTCGTCATCCTTGGGCCGGATGTCGTCGAACAGGCCCTGCTCGAAGTCCAGGGTGAGCACGGGCTGCTGGTTGAGCAAGGTGCTGGCGCCGCGGTAGACGAGCTCGGTGCCGTCGCGCCGCTCGAAGAGGATGCCCTGGTCGACCGTCTCGACCTGGCGCAGCAGGTCGAGGAACGTGCTGGACTGCTGGACACCCATCCGCGGCCACGCTGGGTCGCTCATGGCGACGGACAGGGGAACCTGCTCCTCGGCGGCCAGGCGCCGCAGCCGGCTGCGGGCGGATTCGCCGTTCCAGCCGATGGTCGCGTTGCCGGTGTTGGCGTAGCCGGCCAGGGAGTTGGCGATCGCCGGATGCCCCACGGTGATGCCGCCCAGGTCCGCGGTGCCGTCGCCGAGCTGGAGGCTGGTGACGCGCCCCACGGCGGTGCCGGTGACGGTGTTGGTGGCCGCCACCGGGGTGATCGCGTCGAAGATGGTCAGGCCCGGCCTGTACGGGGTGACGAGGATGCGGCGGGTGATGGTCGAGCCGCTGATGGACAACTCGAAGGTGACCGCGCTGGTGGTGCCGTTGACGGTGAACCCGATGATCTCGGTCGCCAGGACCGCGCCGTCGGAGTCGTAGGCGGTGATGGACAGGCTGCCGTCGGTGCGGATGCCGATCTCCCACGCCCGCACGGTGCCAGTGGTGGTGAGGCGGGCCAGGACGCCGTTCGCGGTGACTCCGCCGGAGGGCACCGTGAGCAGGAAGCGCATCGACATCTGACCGGTGTCGGCGTAGGAGAGCACCGGCAGCGTCATCTTGCCGGTGCGCACGGTCGGCAGCGGATCCGAGGAGAGCCAGCTGGTGGAGTCGGCGGCCAGCGACACGTCGCCGCTGACGGAGCCGGTCCGGCCGCCGACCAGGCCGCTGGCCAGGCTGAGGGCGTTCGAGGACTCCTCCAGCGGCCAGTAGGCGACGATGTTCTGCCGGGCCGGGTTGGACATCTCCCGGAACATCGGCGAGCGCAGCAGCTTCTCGCCGGACGACAGCCGCCGCGAGATCCCGGCCGGGCTGATCGACACGGTCTTGAAGGCGCCGGACTTGTCCCGCTGCGGCGTCCAGTCGGGCACCTCGCCGTGGAAGCGGACGTGCCGGCGGGTGAACGTCACCTGGTTCGCCGTCCAGGTGACCCCGTTGGCGTCCTGGAAGGAGCCGGCGCCGACGGTGGCGAGGGAGGTGGACACGTCGAGCAGGACGGTGCCGCCGATCGCGCCGCGCAGCTGGAGCCGGTACAGGCGCCCGTTCACACCCGGGTTGACCGACGTCGACCGGGCCCCGAACTCGACCGGCCGGGCCGGGTCGAACACGCTCGTCGCCCCGCTGCCGAATACCGGGTCGCCGAGCAGCTGCCAGTCGGCCTCGGGGGCGTTGGCGGTGAGCGCGGTGTAGAACCGCACCTCCCACACCCCGGAGGCGTTGGCGACGTCGAGGGTGGCGCGCAGGGCCATCCGCTGGCCCGCGTGCGCGGGCATGTAGGCGGTGGCGACGGCGAACGTGGTCGCGGTGCCGTCTGTGCTCCAGATCAGCTCCGGCACCCCTGCGGCGGTGTTGTGCAGGAGCCAGCCGCGGTTGTTGGTCCCAGCGTCGAAGCGGCTGGCGATGTTCATGTTCGGCTCGTGCCAGCTCTCGGGGGCGATCTCGGCGCGCACGTCGAGGTCGCCGGTGATGTTGTAGGCGGCCGACGACGGGGTCGACAGGTACGAGGTCGTCGCGCCGGTGGCGACCGCCCACACCGAGCCCACACCGTCGTAGCCGTAGCGGATCGGCGTGTTCAGTCCGATCTGCCCGTACAGCGGGCTGTTGGGGTTGCGGCGGCTGTACTTCGCGCCGGTGTTGAGCAGGGTCATCGCGCCCTGACTCGGGCCGGCAGAGTCCCGTTCCCCGCTGCGGCCGCGCGTGACGGACACCGGCGCCGGGACGTGCAGGTCGGCGGTGATGCTGTTGAAGATGCCGTTGTAGTACAGCTCGGCCCACACCGGCGGCGGCAGACTCGGCATGTCACCTCCCGGAGTTCAGGGCGGTCACGTCCCCGCCGAAGTCGACGCGGATCCGCTCCTTGAGCCAGTCCATGAACGGGTCGGAGCTGCTGTTGACCAGACGCAGCGTGCCCTGCGGACCGCGGCCGGCCACGGCGCTGGCGGCCCCCGCGAACGGCGCGGTGCCCACCGATACGGCCGCGGGCCGGTAGGGGGCGGGGTCGACGAGGCTCTGCATGGTCTTGTCGAGGACACCGCGGTTCTTCTCGGCGCCCTCGGCGATGCCGGGCGGCAGCCAGTGTCCGATCTCGTCCGCCATGCGCTTGGAGGGCGAGCCGATGTGCAGGAAGCTCGACGCGGCGTCGACGACGCTGCTCTTGACGAACGAGCTGACCCGATTCCACAGCCAACCGCCCATGGAACTGATGCCGTTCCACAGGCCGGTGACGACGTCGACGCCCTTGGAGTACAGCAGGGAGTGGAAGTTGCCGACGGCCCGCACGGCGCGGCCGCCGAGTCCTCCCAGCCAGTTCAGCAGGGACACGGCCCGGTCGATCAGGGCGTTTTTCAGGGCGTTGCCCGCCTGGATGGCCTTGTTGCCGATGTAGACGTTGAGGTTGTTGATCGCGGCCAGGGCGCGGCCCGGGAGCCCTGCGAGCCACGAGACGAGCGCGGTGAACTTCTGCACCGCCCAGTCCTTGGCGGCGCCGAACCATCCCGCGAACAGGCCCGGCAGCGCGGCGAACCAGCCGATGACGGCCTTGATGGCGTCGACGTGCATCTTCACGGCCGCCTGGATGACGCCCCACACCGTCTGCCAGATGGTCTGGAACCACGTGGTCTTCGTCGCGATCAGCACGATGATCGCGACCAGGGCGACGATCCCGATGATGATCCAGGTGATGGGGGAGGCGGCCAGGGCTGCGTTCCACAGCCACTGCACGCCGGTCGCGATCGCGGTCGCCGCGGACCACGCGCCCTGTGCGGCAGCCCAGACCACCATGCCGGCCTTGATGACCAGGACGGCGGCCGCCACCCCGGCGAGGGTGTAGGCGAGCGGCTCCATCACGGACTTGTTGTCGCTCGCGAACTGGATGAACGTCCCGGCCACTTCGGCGAGCCGGGTGATGGCCTCCCGCTTGAAGCGCTCCAGTGACTTGGCCGGGCTGTTGGCCAGGGTGGTGGACATCTTGTCCGTGGCGCCCTCGACGCCCTCGATGCCCAGCTTCGCGGTGTCCAGGTTCGGCAGGATCGAGCGGACGGTGTCCTCCCACTGGGTGCCCATCAGGGCGGTGCCGATCTGGTTCTGCTTGATGGGGTCCTGGACCCGCTTGAGGGCCGCCCAGACCTGCCCCATCGCCTGGGCGGCGCCCGGGCCTCCGGCGGCGATCTTCGCGCGCATCTCGTCGGCGTCCAGGCCGATGCCCTGATAGGCCTGGGTGACGGCGGTCGAGGTGTCGATGGCCCGCAGTCCGAACTCCTTGATGGCGTCGGCCGCCGCATCGGAGTCCCGGACGCCGGCGCGCATCATCGCGTTGAGCAGGCCGAGCGAGGACTGGCCGTCCAGTCCCAGCTTCTGGAACTGCGGGGCGTACTCGTTGAGGGTCTCCAGGAAGTCATCGGAGGCGTTGAGGCCGTTCTGCATGCCCCACGTGACGATGTCCATGGCCTCGCCCGCGTCCTTGGCGAGGCCGGTCTTCATCAGCTGTCCGACGGTCTTGGTCGACATGGCGAGGTCGACATCGAACGCCTCGGACAGGGCGAGCACATCCTCGGTGGCGCCCTGGAGGCCGCCCTCGATGCCGGAGGTGTCACCGATGTTCTGGTAGACGCCCCTGATAGCGCTGTTGACGGTCTCCGCGGAGTCGCCCCACGCGTTGGCGTAGACGTCGGCGGAGACCTTGGACAGCTCGGCGGCCTCGGCCGGGCCCACCCCGAGCTGCGCGGCCAGCTTGGCGTTGGCCGCCGACATGTCCAGGGCCTGGGCGACGCCGACGCCGAGGGCGCCGGCCACTCCGGCGGCGATGCCGGTCGCCGCGGTGTCGAACTTCTCCTTGACCTTGCCGAGGGTCTCCGACGCGCGGTCACGGGCAACGAGGTTGAACACGAGCGAGGTGTCGCTCACCGGCCCGCCTCCCTCCAGGGTCAGCGGGCAGCGGTCAGCGCCCCGACTTCAGCTTCTCTTCGGCCTCTTGCTGGGCCTTGATGTAGGCGTCGAGCCAGCCGAGGTAGGCGTCCGTCTCCTCGACGGTCAGGGTGTCCCAGTCCCGGCCACGGATGCCGAGCAGGTGGGCGGCGTCGCCGAGCCGCCTCAGCCTGCGATCGGCAGCTCCGCTTTTCCCTCTTCCTCCGGGTCCTCGAACGCCACCGCGATCTCCGCGTCGAGCTTGGCCCGCACCGCGTCCAACTGATCGGGCGGCACGGTGTCGACGATCTGCTCGCGCATCAGCAACAGCTCGCCCTTGGAGTGCTCCAGGGTCAGCTCGTCCCACGCGAAGTCGACGTCGTCGAACTTCAAGGTGGGGTGCTGCCGCTTCAGGTAGACGTACAGCAGGGCGCGCCGGCAGCGGCTGTTGCCCTTCTGCACGTCGACCGTGAACTCGGCGAAGTTCTTGGATGTGAGCTTCTCCAAGAGCTCCCGCTCGGGGCTCATGAGCTTCTTGGGCTGGTACTTCCAGCGCTGCGGCTCCTCGGTGCCCTCGGGCTTGTAGACCAGGTACACGCGTGACTCCTATCCGGCCCGGTCGGCAATCCGACGGGCCATGTCTTCCATGGCCTGCTCGACGGCGGCCTTGTAGATCCCCTCGCGGCCCTGGAAGGCACGGTCGAACCACTCGATCTTTCCGCGCTGGGTGACCCAGTTCTCGCGGTTGCCCCACACCGGATGCCGCCACCCGGCGGCCCGGTTGGTGCGCTTGGGGGCGTTGGGGAAGTTGCGGATGTTCTTCGTCTTGAAGGCCTTCACCCTGGCCCCGGACCAGCGGCCGCCGAGCTTGACCTCGGGCCGGATCTTCCGGGCGATCGACGAGCGCAGCGCGGGCGCGTGGGGCATGATCCCGCCCGACGCCATCGCCATGATCGAGCTCTTGGCCTCCTGCGCCCCGGGCTTGAGGGCCTCGCGCATGTTCTTCGCGAGGTCCTTGCGCAGCTGCTTGCCGTCCTCCTCGGCGCGCAGGGCCCGCACCAGGGCGGCCAGGCCCTGGTGAGTCTCCACGCCGAGGGAGAACGGCGGCCCGCCGGCCATCAGGCGGTCGCCCTCACCACGGCCCCGGAGGTGGGGAAGTTCAGCGAGACGGTGTTCTCGTCGCCGACCGAGCCGGTGATCGGGTTCCAGCCGCTGATCAGGATCGAGCCGGTGTACTTCGGGTTCGAGGTGCCGACCGCGGCCTGGTCGGCGCGCACCTCGAACGGCACCACCTGGCCCAACAGCGGCCACATGATCGAGTCGAGGGCCGCGGCGGCGACGTCCTGGAGGAACTCGCAGCCCAGCTCACCGGACTTGATGCCGCCCAGGACTTCCTTCCAGCCGAGAGAGGCATAGGTCGTGACGTCCTTCTCCTCGACCTCCGTCGTCAGCTCGGCCTTGCGGGTGTAGGTGTTCAGGACGTTCGCGTTGATCGACAGGTACTGAGCGAGAAGAACCATCTTGGGCACGGCGGGCCCCCCTTTCAGGGCATGGCGAAGAGCCCGCGAGCGGGCCAGGAACGGGACGGGACTACTGGATGCCGAGCGAGGCGGCGAACAGGAACGACGGCGTGGTGCCGGAGATCGTCCAGGCGATCCGCCACCAGGTGTCGGTGATGGCGGTGCCATCCGTGCGCAGGGCCTGACCGCCGACCGCGGTGGCCGCGGCGAAGGTGAGGCGGGTGGTGGGGGCGGCGAAGGTGTTGTCGACGGATGACTCGACGCGTCCGGTGATGGTCGGGGCAGCGGTGCCGGCCACCGACAGGACGTGCAGCGCGGCATACATGCGCTTGCCCGCGGGCACGGCCCCGAGCTGGAGGCCGGTGCCGGTGCCGGTGGCGGTGCGCGCGGTGCCGGGCGGATGCATCACCACTCCCCGCACCAGCGGCCACGTGCTCTTCGCGCTGCCGGTCCAGGGAGCGACCTCACCGACGGCGTCGAACAGCTTGTAGTCCGAGCGCATGGCATTGGTGAAATACGCCAGATCGCCCACGAACGCGGCTCCTGCCGGACACACCGACCAGGGCCCGATGCCGCCGAGCTGCGCCCAGGACGCGTCATCGACCTTGGTGACGTCCCCGGCCTCCCACTGGCCCTCGCCGGAGATCTCCGCCGAGGCGATCCCGCCGATCACCTCGTCCCAGCCGTTCGAGCCGTAGTTCGTGGTCTTCTTGGCCTCGGCCTCGGTCGAGATCTCGATCTTGTTGGAGACGCCCGTGAGATCGACGCCGACCGCGAACGTGCGGACGTTGGTCAGGATCGACTTAGCCACCGTCGCCTCCCCTCGCCCGGCTCTTGCGGCCGCCCTTGGACGGCTCGTCGGCGGCCTCCTCGGCGACGCCAGCGGCGACCATGTGGGCGCCCTGCGCGGTCGGCACCTCGGTCTCCTCGCCCACGGCGGGCCACGGCTCGCCGTTGAGCCGCGCGCCCTCGGGCTGCTCCTGGGTGATGCGGATGCGCATCATGTCCTCCCGTCTCCGATGACCTTGATGGCGAGCTCGGCGCCCACGTAGCTGGCCCCGGCGTGCTCGTACCAGCGGTAGCCCTGCACGCGTTCGATGTGCAGGTCGTCGGCCAGGCCGCCCAGGGCGTACTCGCCGGGGCCGCCGCGGGCCGCCTCGATCGCTGCCTTGAGCGAGGCCTCGCCCGCCCCGGACAGCAGCGCGTCGAGGATGCGCTGAGCCGAGCGGTCATCCGCCCGGCCGGCCAGTACGCGGCAGGTGAACAGCAGCTCGTCGAGGCCGCGCCCCATGGCTCGGTCGTAGTTGACGTCGACCTCGGCGACGAAGAACACCGGTGCGACCACCGAGTCGGGCACGTAGCCCAGGCACGTCAGCTTGCCGATGCCGGTGGGGAGTTGGACGACGCGGGCGGCGTCCGCAATCGCGTCGCGGACAGCGGAGATCTGCACCGTGGGCCCCCTATCCGAAGCCGGGCAGGATGTACGGCTCGATCAGCGCCCACACGTCCGGGTCACGGCGGGACAGGTTGCGCACGCCCCACTCGGCCGAGCCGATGATCCCCTCCGGGGAGTCCTTGCGCTTGTAGAGCCGGGATGCCTGGATCAACGTGGCCTCGGCGACGTCGTCGGGGACGACGGGCCACCCGAACTTCGCGGTCACCCTCAGCCGGGCCGTCGCGATGCCCCACGTAGCCAGGGGCCGCAGGAGGCCGGTGATCGGCTTGCCGTCGGCCAGGGCGTTGTCGGGGTGCGTCTCGTAGCCGGTGACGGCCGACCACGAACTGCCGGAGCCGGTCTCGACGACCAGGCCGGTGGCGTCGCCGATGTCATCGACGAGGAACAGGTCGCCGTCGTCCTCGCGCACGATCCGGCCGCGCGGGTTGAACACCCGCTGCACCGGGTCGGCGTCGAGCCAGAAACGGCGGCCGCACGTCTTGTCGATACTCCGGGAAGCCGACAGGCGGGCGCGGTTCAGGAGCACGTCCCGGGTGCTGTCGTCGGCCTCGATGCCGAGCTGGGTCTTCAGCTCCTCAAGGGTGACGTACTCGTTGGCCACGTCACGCCTTGTCTGTGCTCCGGGCCTGGCGGCCCTTCGGCGGTGTACTGCGCTGCCCGTCCTCCGCCTTGGACACGCCGTCCTCGGCGATCTGCTCGCCGTCTGGGCTGTAGCCGCGCAGGCGCAGCTGTTCGTCGACCGCGTCGACGCGGTCCTCCTTGCCCTTGCGGCCGACGTACCCGGCACGCTCACGCAGCAGGGCGGCCACCATCGGGTCGTCCGTCTTCGGGGTCTCTTCGCTCATGGGTTCGCTCCGGGGATTCGGGGTGGAGCGTGCGGGCCCGCCGCAGTAGACGGGCCCGCACGGAGAAGGGATCAGACGCCGGTGAAGGTCGGCGTCACCAGGCCCGTGCCCGCGATCTTCCGCGAGTGGGCGTACCGGTTGTGGGTGTAGGCGTAGTAGCCGTAGACCACGAGCAGGACGCCCAGCGAGGCCGCCTTGGTCTGCTCCGCCCGGATGTACATCGGGGCGTCCGGGTCCTCCCACAGGTGGCACTCCTGCCGGTCCACGAGGTAGATCTCGTCCTCGTTGGTGCCGGCGCCGAGGTTCGTCGCGATGTTGTTGTCGACGATGACCGGCGTGCCGTTGGGCAGGACGCCGCGCACGCCGCGCCCGTAGGCGGTGGCGTAGTTGGCGCCGAGCGTCTGCGCGATGACGCCGGGCTGGGTGATGAGCGGCCACGTGGAGCCCATGGCGTTCTGCATCCAGTACCAGCGACGGGAGTGCATGACCGCGATGTTGTCGCCCGAGGCCATGTCGAGCATGGCGGCCTCGACGCCCGCGAGGGCCTCGATGACCTTGGGGTACAGCTCGGCCGCGGTGGGCGTGCCGTCGGTGTACGCGACGGTCGTGGCCACGTTGGTCAGGCCGGTGGCGGCCTGGTTGAGCAGCTTGCCGTCGAGGTTGGTGTGGTACCGGCGGAACAGGTCGTCCATCACGACGGCCTCGACGCCGGCGCCGCGCTCGATGGCCTGCCGGGACAGCGTCTGCTGGCCGGCTGCCGTCTGCACGTTCACCGTGTGCAGGGTGTCGTCGATGTCCTGCTCGGTCACGGCCGCGTTCTCCGCGGACTGGTTGTCCACCGCCGTCGACGTGGTGATGCGGGACAGGTTGACCGTCATGCCCTGCGGGGGCAGGTCGTGGTTGCGGCAGGCGTCGGCGAAGGGGCGCCGGGCGGCCGCAGCGGGGGCGTACATGTCGGTCAGGTACTGCGGGACCACGAGGCCCGCGAACGCGCCCGTACCGGCCGCACGCTGGAGCTGGTCGCCGCGTTCGGTGCGCTCCTCCTGCATGTGGCGCTGAAGGCGGCTCTGCGCCTCGTAGTCGCCGAGGAACGCGGCAGCCACGTCCCTCTCGAACATCGCGCCGCGCCGGTCCTGGTCGGGCCGGTACGTGCGCTCGTCCTGGCCGACGCGGTGCACCTGGTCGTAGGCCGGGGCCCGGGTCGCGGCCGGGGTGGTGCGGGCCTGGAGGGCGGCGAGCTCGTCCTCGCGGGCCTGCTCCGCTTCCAGGTCGGCCAGGGCCTGCTGGCGGCGGGTGACCTCGGCGTCCGCTGCGTCGCGGGTGGCGACCCGCGCGGCGACCGCTTCCTCGGTCAGGTTCTCGTCGGAGCGGAGCGCCATCAGCGCGTCCTGCTCCTGCTGTCGGGTGGTGATCGCCGTCTCCAGCGCGGTGCGCGCCTGGGCGATCATCTCAGCGAGCGTCATGGCTCGGCTCTCCTTCGGTGATCGGATTCAGACGCCCCGTGTCCAGGTCAGACGGCCACCCGAGGCATGGCGCCGGGCGGACTCGTGCGCGCAGAGCGCAGGGCAACAACTCCCGCCGGGCGGCGGGAAGATCAGGGGTCAGCGGGCGAGCGCGATCTCCAGCAGCGCCCGGGCCCGGCTCGACGTCGGGGTGGCCGCGGGCTGGCGCATGCTCGCCCCGGTGTAGGGGTTCGCGCCGTAGCCGACGATCGCGACGTCCCCGCGGTGGATGTCATACCGGTTGATCCGGTACTCGGTGTAGTCCGGGCTCCACTGGCCCGACTCGATGCGGAACGCGAACGACATCTCGTCCACCAGGCCCGATCGCAGCTTCGGCGCGATGTAGGCGACGTCGTAGTCGTTCGGGTCCAGGGCGGGCGCCCGGACGTCCAGGCCCTGGGCGCTCTCCGTCAGGAACAGCGTGCCGGTCGTGGTGCGGGCCAGACGCCGCAGTTGGTCGTGCCCGAGGACCAGCGGCACGTCGAGGTCTGCGCGGGCGAGGGAGTCGGATCCGGCGCCCTCGGTCACGATCTCGGTGTACGGGCCGAACATGTCCCACATCTCGTAGGCCTGCTCGTACACCGACGCGCGGCCCACGAACTCCAGCGCCCCGGAGTCGCCGGTCTCGCGGACCTGGACGCCGGACAGGGTGGCCCGGACGGTGGCGCGCGCGGCGGCGTGCTCGGCGCAGCGGCGCTGCGAGGGACGGTCGGCGCGCTGACGGACGTGCTGTTGGCGTTCGGCCGCGGCGGCGGCGAGCGCGGGTGTGGTCATGGCGTAGCTCCCGGTACGGCGGTCGTGGGCTGGGCGGGGACGGAGCGCGAGCCGAACAGCCGGTCGAACTCGGCGAGCTGGTCCTCGGTGAAGGGCGGCAGGTTGTCCAGCGCCCGGGCCTCGGACGGGGCCAGCGTCCGGTTGGTGATGCGAGCGCCGATCGTGCGGGCGCGGGCTTCGGGGTCCATGCGCAGCAGCGCATCCGTGTTGAGCTTCACGAACCGCGGGCCGGACACGAGGCGCCGGCTGAACGCGTCCTCACGCCGTCCGACCGCGGGCCCCAGATTCATGATCAGGAACTGGAGGTTGCGCTGGCTGATGTTCGCGTAGGTCACCGAACTGCCCGAGACGGCAACGTCGACCAGGTCGCCGGGGACACCGAAGAACCGGGCGATGTCCTGCGCCCCGTACTGCCGGGCTTCAAGGAACGACGACTGCGAAGCCACCGCCTGGATCGGCTTGTACTCCCAGTCGACGCCGTGGACGAACAGGCCGCTGGAGTCGACGGCCGCCTTGAAGTTCTCCCGGGCGATCCGGGCCGCGTCCTTGTCGACGACCTTCTGGTTGTTCTTCAGCTCGGCCAGCGGCACCGCGCCGCCGGCGAACCAGTCGCGGGCGAACTGCTGGGCGGACAGGGTCTCTTCGATCGTCCACGCGGCGAACGCCACCGGGGACAGGCCGAGCGGGCATCCGGCGACGGTGTACTGCTTCTCGTGCCAGACCTCCCACGGCTCGTACTCCTTGCCGTTGATCACGAACTTCGTGATCGTGGGACCGGTGCCGCGCACCGTCACCGAGCCGAGCTCCACCAGGTCGATACGTCCGGGCAGACCGCGACCGTCGGGGCCGATGACGCCGGTCCGTTCGGTGATGATCCCGAAGTCGTTGCCGCCCCGGTCCAGGTCGAACTGGGTGGAGTAGACCCACTCCTTGATGCCCATCTCGGCGCCGCCCGGGGATACCAGGACGGGCGGCTTGGGCACCTCGACCTGCATGCCCTGCACGTACCGGAACACGTCGATCGGGAAGCTGGACATGAGGTCGGCCCGCAGGCGCAGGCACGCCCACACCGCGCTGTTGCGCAGCGCGGTCTCGTTGGTGACGTGCACGCGGCTGCTGCGCCGCTCCCGGGACTGCGCGAGCAGATCTTCCGGGGACGTGATCTGCGCCTCGCGGGTGAACGCGCCCTTCAGCTTGGACCAGGCGCCCATGTCCACCTCCCCTCACGCGAACGAGTCCGCGATGTCGTAGTCGTCGATCACGTGCGGGCCGCGGATGACCAGCGCCCAGCGGGCGAACGTCGCCGCGCACAACGGGCTGATGTCGACCAGGGAGTTGGTGCGGTCCAGCGTCCACGCGTCGCCCTGGCGGCGGGTGCGGGCGCCGTTCACCGCAGCGGTCAGCGGCACCTGGTCGAGGTGGACGACCGTGCCTTGGTTCATGGCGTCGGCCAGCTGGCCGCACGCCTCCGTGATGTCCCCGGACCGCATGACCGCCAGGTCGCCGCGCTCCGGGTGCTCCTTGTCCTTGGGCACGTCGATGCCCGCCGTGACCAGATCGTCGATCAGGGATGCAGCCGGTGACCCCGAGGCGACCGCCACGGCGACAGGGCTCCACAGCTTGTGCAGCCGGGCCATCGCGGGTACCACCCAGTCCGTTCCGGGCCGGTGAGCCACGACCTCCACGTGCACTCGGCCGTCGGGTCGCAGCGATGCGGCGGAGATCGCCGCCCGCTTCCGGTCCTGCGACACGTCCAGCGCGAGGGCCACGCTCGTGGCCACGGGCTTGCTGTCCGCGTCGACGAGGCCCGGCCACTTCGCCTTCGGCACGTTCGGGTCCGTGGGCGGTGTCGGCTTCCTGGTGCGGTTCAGATAGGCCCGGTCGAACTCGGCCGGGTCCATCTTCTCCAGCTCGGCCGCGATGACCTCCTCGGTCACCGTGAAGCCCAGCGCGGGCAGTGTCGCCCGCCACGTCGCCGGGTCGGCCCGGTCCATGTCCTCCGGGGCGAACCACTCGAAGTAGCAGGCCCGTGGCCGGGGCGCCGCGAGGTCGACGGCGAGCGCCTCGAACAGCGCCTCGATCAGCGCGCGGCCCATCTCCCGCTTCTTGTTCAGCCACACCGACTTCGTGGTGCCGCCCGCCGACGCCCACCACAGCTGCGCCATGGCCCGGGTCAGCATCGCGGGGCTGAACGCCTGCTCCAGGCGGTCATCTTCGTGCGCGAACGCCTCGTCGATGAACCCGAGGTCGAGCGGCGGGCCATGGCCGGCCTTCTCGGTGTTCGCGGTGATGCCCATGCGCGAGCGGGTCCGAGGGAAGAGGATCGCCTCGTTGCCGTTCGACTTCCGGATGCGCGCGTACTTGGCGAGGTCCGAGCTGGAGATCTTCTCCCAGAACTCGTCTTCCCACCGCTGCCGGGCCATGCCCCGGGTCTGCGCGGCGTAGACGATGTTCTGCCGGGGCCACGCCATCGCCCGGTGTACCTGGGCGCCCAGGGTGAGCTCGGTCTTGCCCTGCTGCCGGGAGACGGACAGGCCGACCTCACGGTGCGCGAACAGGCCCGTGTCCGGGTCGAGCTCCAGGGCGACGTCGGACACGTACTTCTGCCAGGGCATCGGCGGGGCGCCGAGCTTGGTCATGACCTTCCACAGCTTCGGCCCCAGCGACGGCCGGTCCGGGTGGCGCGGCGTCCCCCAGCGGGGCGGGCAGGTCAGCCCGTACCGCTCGTACAGATCCTCGGCGAACTCAGTCGGGGGAGCCCAGGTCTCCGAGGTCGTCGTCATCGTCCGGCGCCCGTCCCTCCAGGATCTGGGCGAGCGTCTGCCGGAGCTCGCGGGCCAACTGGGGGAGCAGCCGGTCGTCCTGGGCGACGGGTTCGCCGCACGTCTCGCACTCGGCGGTCCGTGCGGCGTCGATCCGGCCGGCCAGCGCGTAGGCCAGCTCTGTGAGCGAGGGCTCGACGCCGACCAGGTCGCCGAGCTGCTCGATGTCGCTGCGGACGGCGTCCTCGACGGCCCCCATGCCGACCCCCATTCCATGATCATCCGGGGTCATCGGCCCGGGGGGAGAAAAATAAAAGCTGGGCGCGGGGTTGCGATATGTCCGATTTCTAAAAACGCGCGGGAGATCCCGGTCGGAACGATCGGATCATGCCTCTGACCTGCATTGATGTCACAAGGCAATCGACTCGAAGGGCACGCCGTGCTTGGCCTTGAGCTCGATGGGGTCGGGCATCTCCCGCCTGGGGATCCACCCGCTGCTGTACCCGCAGTTGCACATCAGGTGCACCATGCCGACGGCGCGGTTCTCCAGCCACGATGCGCCATCGGCGTCGGCCGGCCCGGGCCTGCTCTCGATCTGGTTGTGGATGTGGAGCCGGTGCCCCTTGCTCCAGTCCAGGCCGCGCGCCCTGCGTTCGTCGGCCTCGCGCTCTTCGGCCTCTTCGGGGGTGATGGCCATGGCGTTCCTCTCTACGGTCCGGCGAACCAGTCGACTGACGTGACCAGCTGCACCACCTCGGACAGCGGACGGTCGCCCTTCTCGCTGTTGCACTTGCGGAGGCAGACGGGGCAGCCGGCCACGCCGTGGATGGGTGCGACGTTGTCGGGGTCGAGGCGGGCGCCGCCCTTGCTGACGGGGATGACGTGGTCGGCGGTGTCGGAGGCGCCGTGGCCGCAGACGATGCAGACGTCGGATGCGGCGAGGGTGCGGGCTCGGAGCTGGCGCCATGCGTAGCTAGTGAGCTCGTCGCGGTTGGTGGCCACGCTCACCCCCGAGCACGCGGAGGCCCGGCGCGCGGTGATGCGGCCGGGCCTGGGCGGGTTGGATCAGACAGCGCGGAAGAGGCAGACGAGAGCTACGCGTTCGCCGGTAAGGGCCTTGCCTTCGGCGGCCGCCATCTGGTCCAGTCTCCAGCCCTGCTGCTCGACGGCTTGGATCTGGTCGGCCATGCCAGTCATGGGCGCAGTGGCCTTGCTGTTCATGTTGGCCTCGATGAACTTGTAGATGAGGACGCTCTGGCCGCGCTCTCGCGCCTTGCGTGCCTCGGTGCCGGCGGTCTGCGCCTTGGCGTCGTTGATGAACCCCATGGTCCCCCCTTGGAGCGTGGCGATGAGGGGCTCAGTGTCGCGTCAGTTCTGCTCGCGTGTGGGTGGTGTGTCCGTCCTGTGACACGACGAAGCCCCGTCCGGGGGGACCGAGCCGGGGCTTCGTGTGCGTCTGTGGTGCCCGCTTCGGGGCACAGTTGTTCACCGAGATCGTGACACGGCGTCTGACCTGCGGTCAAGCAGTCACGGCTTCGCGGCGTTTGGCGAGCAGGGCGGCGACGTCGGTGACGGCGTAGCGAGGGTGTCGCGGAGTGCCGCCAGAGCGCCTGAGCTGGCCGCGCTGCACGAGCTTGCGGACGCCCTCGGGTGTGATGCCGAGGGCGCGGGCGACGTCGCGGGTGCCGTACTGGCCAGATAGGTCCATGACTCCATGGTGCGGCACGGTCAGTCCTGCGGGTGGCCGCAGTCCTTGACCCACCAGCCGCACACCTTGCAGTAGTCGTAGGTGGCGGTGAGGAGGCGTCGGATCATCGGTCGGCACCTCCCTTGCGGGTGAGCGGGAACACGCGGTTCAACACGGCCTGGAGGCGCTGCCGTTCGGTGTCCTCGGCAGGCTCGGGTGTTGGGTCGGGCTCGACGGCCGGGGGTTGTTGGTAGATGCACATAACCCCGTTCGGGTCCTGAGCCCCTCTCGCCTTCGCGGCCCTGCGACGTGCAGCTTCGCCGGATTCGGGGGCAACCCCTCTCGGTGGGGGAGGGGCGGACGAATCGGACATGCGGCGCGCCGACCGGAACAGGGCGACCACCCCGGAAACGACCAGCAGCAGCACACCCACGGCTTCGTCGATGGCGAACGCGATCGCCACCACCACCCCGGCGAGGACGACCAGCACGCACGCCCCAGCGACCGCCGAGCGCTCCTCCTCGGGCTCCTCGTCGGCGCTCACACGAACACCCCGTACAGCGCGCCGCCGAGCCAGTTCGCGGCCGTCGCAAGCGGCACCGCAGCGAACCCGGCGACACCGGCCGAGGTGCCGAGCATCAGCCCGCACCATGCACCTGCGGTGATCGACTTGCCGTGCTTCGACTTCTTCGCTGTCACCATCACGATCACCGTGAGGATCAGGACGAGAGCGCCGCCGGTCTGGGTCAGGGGCAGGTAGACGGTGCCACCAGCGCGCTGTCCAGCGTCCGTGCCGACACCCCAGACGAGGGCCACGTCCCCGAGCCACGAGGTGATCCACACGGCGGAGCGGGCGATCCATCCGATGATGCCGCCGATGCCGAGGACGGTGAGGGCGCCGTATGCCCAGGCGCCGAGGAACGGGGCCAGGTCGGAGGCGTGGCGGACGGGGTCCTTCATGAGGGCTTTGCGCCCGGGCCACCAGTGGGCGACGAAGCGGGCAAGGATCATCAGTCCGACGGTGACGCCGCCGATGGTCAGGTAGGTCATGCGAGGGTCCTTCAGCGGAGGACGGCCACGCCGAGCGCGGCCAGGGTGAGGATGAAGGCGACGGTCCCGGTGATCCGGGGGATGTCGTGGAGCGCGACGGCGCACAGCCCGAGGAGGCCGGCCAGCGCGCTGGCGGCGAAGAACGCGGCGAGGATCACGAGCCGACGAGCCCCGCCTGGACGCGCTGAGCGCGTGGCTGGCCGATCGAGTACGTATCCCGCAGGGCCCGGATCGAGGGTGCGCGGCCCTCGGCGAGGAGGTCGGCGAAGTCCGTGCGGGCCTTCTCGATGAGCTCGTCCTGGGCGCCGTCGGCGCGTTCGTACCCGGGCGGGAGCGGAAGCGTATCCGGTGTATCCGCGTCCGTATCGGGGGCGGCTACGGAGTCCGCAGGCCTGTCGTGTTGATCCTGTTCACGGCCGGGATACGCGGCGATACGCGGCAGCTCGGCGAGGGGCACGAACGGTCCCAGCGTGGGCAGCGCGGAGGGCTCTTCGATGGGCTCGGGGGCGGGCGTATCCCGGTGTACCTCGACGGGCGGATACGCCTCGGGTACGGCGGATACGCCCGGTGCCGGAGCGGGAGCTGTTGCAGATGAAACAGCCGCTTCTGAGAGCCGGTGTACCCGCCACAGGACGAGCGGGGCAACCGCGGAGACGGATACGACGAGCGGCACGGATACGGGCAGGAGGCCGACCTCGACGAGGTGACTGGCCGCGTTGACCCCGATCAGGGTGAGGACAACCGCGAGGACGTCCCGGCGGGCGCGGAGGGCGGCGAGGGCGTACACGTCGAGGGCTGCTGGAACGCCCGCGGCGACGTAGGTGCCGAAGCCGCATGCGACGGCGAGGTGGTACTCGGCGGACGCGAGGACGACGAGGACCGCGGCAAGTGCGGCCCACAGCAGGGGGTCGCGCTTCACTGGCCACCTCCGGCGAGGATCTCGGCGAGCTGGCGGCCGAGGGCGCGCAGCTGCTCCGCCGACTCGACGAGGGCGTCGGCGAGTTGCTCGACCTCGTCGGGGGTGTACGAGCCGGTGAAGTTGCCGTCCTCGACGTAGAGGACGGGGCCGGGCTGGTGCTCGGAGAAGGGGGACGACGAGATGAGCGCGCGGAGCGTCTGGAAGCCGTGGGCCTCGAGGACGTGCTCGGGCCCGTAGTGGGTGATGTCGACCTTGTACTGGGCGCGGTCGTCGGGGTGGCCAGCGCACCAGTCGGGCTCGTCAATCGTGAGTGGCTTGGTGACGAAGACGTTGACGGTGGCCGTGCGCGGTTCGATGCTCACCGGCCCTCACCTCGTTCGACGGCCTGGGCCGGGCGAGGGTGGGGGATCTTCGGGATGACGGGCTTGTTGTCGTCGTCGTCCCAGGCGATGGGGGTGGGGTGCTGGTTCATCGGGCACCCGCCTTGCGGATGCTGCCGGTGACGCCGGCCTGGGTGACGCGCACGGTGAGGGTGCGGCCCGGGGTCCGGCGGATGATGCCCGCGGCGATGAGCGTGCGGGTCGGGGTGGTGCCGCGCGAGGGCGCGGGCATGGAAAGATCGGTCATGCCGACTCCTGCTGTGATCAGGATGTTCGGTAGAGGGTCGGGCGGCGCGCGCGCCTCCTCGGTGCTCCAACACCGTGGAGAGCTGTCGTCCGGCCCTCGCTGTCTATTCGGTTGTGGTGGCGTCCGTGCCGGACGCTGTTTTGCGGTCCTGCTTCTTGAGCGCCTTGTCGACGGCGTTCCAGCTCCGGCCGAGATCGCGAGCGACCTCGGCGACGGTGCCGAGTTCTTCGACGCCGTCCCGGAGGGCTTGAGCTCGTCGTGTGGCGGACTCGGAGGCGAGGATGCGCAGCTGCTCCAACAGCTGTTCTTCCTCACGGACTCGTTCCCGCCAGGGCTTGGCGTTCATCGAGATCAGAGTATCCAACCCCGGGGTGGGATACAAGGAGGTCACGCCGATTCCCGTGGCTGATAGTGCTGGAGCAGCAGGAGATCCTGCTCGGTCCGGTACGCCGTCCCGCACCACTGGCACCGCACCGGGTCGCCCGGCAGCCGGGACAGGACCGCCCCGCACACGGCGCCCTGATCGTTGGTCACCGCGATGCACACGCCGAGGCGCTGACGGCGCGGCACCGGATCCCCCACGACCGTGCGGGCCTGCGCCTCCAGCTCGCGCACCTCGCGGGCCAGGTCGCCGACCGCCGGGTAGTGCATGGCAACCCAGGTCAACTCCATGGCCAGCCACCGGCAGTCGGCCGCGAGACCGGCCGGGGGCGGAGCCGCGTGCTGCGGCCAGCGCACCCGCTGCACGTCGACGCGCCACAGGTGCATGACCTCACCGGCCCGGGTCATGTTCACGGTGTCGAGGACGTCCTCGTCGAGCGGCGAGCGCGGGCCGGCCGCTCCTCGGGTGGAGACGATGTCGCCCCAGCCGCGGCCGCGCGGCACCAGGCACTCGGCGACCTCGGAGTACACGACGGGCAGTTCGTCAAGGCGCCGGGCCAGGGCGACGGTGTCGCGCTCGCACAGGTAGCGGTTGTCCGTGTCGCTCTCGCACATCTCGCAGGCGGTCACACCCGGCTCCGGAGTCGGAGCTGGTACGTGCGGAGGCTGTTGTGGAAGCGGTCGGCGTTGATGATCCGCCACTGGCTTCGAGCCCTCGCAGCGTCCCGGCGGGCGTCGCGCCAGTTCCAGAAGGCGTGCAGGCTGGCCACGAGCTGGGCGCCGAGGCTGAAGCCGACGCACAGCATCTGGATCTCGTTCGGGGTCACGTCCGCCTCCTAGAAGGGGGGCTCGTCGGAGTGGCCGCCGCCCTGTTGGGTGGCCTGCTGCGAGGGCGGGGGCGACCCCCAGCCGCCGCCCTGGTGCTGGCCGTTGGCGGGCTTGGCTCCGGCCCATGGGTCACCGGCGGGGCGCTGCTGCTGTCCGCCGCCGCTCGGGTTCTTCTCGACCTTGGCGGTGGCGCGGGCGAGAGTCGGGCCGACCTCGTCGACGTCGAGTTCGTACACCGTGCGCTTCACGCCCTGGCCGTCCTCGTAGCTTCGCTGCTTGAGGCGGCCCTGAACGATGACGCGGACGCCCCGGGCAAGGGACTCGGCGACGTTCTCGGCGGCCTGGCGCCACACCGAGCAGGTGAGGAAAAGGCTCTCGCCGTCCTTCCACTCGTTCGTCTGCCGGTCGAACACGCGCGGTGTGGACGCGATACGGAACTTGGCGACCGCCGCGCCGGACGGGGTGAAGCGGAGCTCGGGGTCGTCGACCAGGTTGCCCACGACAGTGATCACGGTCTCGCCTGCCATCAGTTGGTCTCCTTCGAGATGGTGGGGTTGGAGGCTGGGGCCGCCGCGCCCGGGTCATGGTTGGGCCGGTAGACGACGTGCCGGCGGTAGCTCTTGAACGAGTCCTCGTCGAGCACGATCGGCAGACAGAAGTTGCCGCCGTCGACGACGGGCAAGAGCGTGTCCTCGCCTGCGCGGGTGATGGCGGGCATCCAGGCGATGACGGGGTCGAGGTCGGTCTCGTCGGCGAGGTACTCGGATACGTACCAGCCGGGGGCCGCTGGGATGAACTCGGGCATTGGAGCGCCTCCTGTGACGGGTGTGGTGACCTCGTCCCGGGGCTGTGAGGCTGGGGAGCTTCCTTCAGTGACCTCGTCCTCGTCCCACCTAAAAGAGTGGGACGAGGGACGAGGTTTCACTGACCTCGTCGGGACGAGGTGGGGACGAGGTCGGGACGAGGTCATTCGGATGGGGTATCGACCGCGGGTTCGGACGCGGCGGGGATGGAGTGGAGAGTGGAGTTCCGGGGCCCGGGCTTCGCTGAGATCTGCCCGCTGTCAACCAGTTCGGCGACGGCGCGCCGGATGTCGGCGGCTTTGCCCGTGACTCGGTCCTCGATGCCCTTGCCGGTGAGGGCCTCGGGGGCGCGCTGGACGGCCTCCAGGACCTTCCGCTTGAGCCCGCCGATGCGCTTCTCTTCCTCGTCGGCCTCGCGGTCCTCCTCGTCGCGCTGGATGGGCGCGTAGAGGTGCGCCTCGGCGTACTCCTGGGTCTCGGACTTGACGACCAGGTCGGCGTACCAGTGCATGCCGCTGGAGTGCGACAGGCCGTTCTTACGGATCTGGCCAGGGCGGTCCTTCGCGACACGGACCGTCGACTTGCCCGTGACGCCGATGCCGAAAGGGCGACGGTTCTCGAGCATGTACATCACGCCGTTGAGGCCGTTGAGCTTGTGGACGCCGCCGATGCTGTACCGGCCGCGGTTTTCCGAGGACTTGACGACATGGTCGAGAGTGACGACCGCGGCCCCGGAGTTCATGAGCGGGCGCAGCAGCTGGCGACCGAACTTGGCGACGTCGGTGTTGTCCTTGAGCTCCAGGCCCAAGAGGCTCATGCCCTCGGTGACGCCGTCGACGATGGCCAATGTGGGGCTGTGCTCCAGGATCATGGCGAGGTCGATCAGGTCGATGTCGCTCGGGCTGTTCTCCGGGCGGACGTAGTGGAAGCGCTCCAGGACGTCGTCGGGGTGCGCGCCAAGACAGAGCAGCCGGCCGACGACGCCGCCCGCGTCGTCCTCGAAGTCGAGGTACAGGACGTGGTTGCCGTCGTTGATCTCCTGGAGGCAGGCGATGAGCGCGAACCAGGTCTTCCCCGCCTCGGACTCGCTCGCCACGCTGTTCATCCGGCCCGGATAGAACAGGCCGACTCCGTCGTCGCGGCGGCCCACGGTGGGCTGTGGGGGCCGGTACGAGCCGTCGAGGACCGACCGCAGGTCTTGGGCGCCCCAGGTGCGCGGCGCAGTCTCCTTGGCCGCGGGCTCCGCGTCGACGTCCTGCCAGTCGACGGGCGGCTCCTCGCCGTCCGGACCGAAGTAGGCGTCCATGGCCTGGTCGAAGTCGGTCGTCACGCCACCCACCTCCGGTCGCTCGGCCGAGTCGACGCGCTCTCGAACGAGGCGCGCGCCTCCGAGTCGGTGAGGCCCACGGCGGAGGCCGCCGAGAGCAACCCCACCTCGGCCTCGGCGAGGCCGATGAGGTTCTGTGCGGCGAGCTCGTGCGCTCGGCAGGACGCGAAGAAGAAGGCGTTGTTGCGGTTGCCCTCGTGCGAGTCCATGACGTGCTGGACGAGGTCCGCAACGGTCCACAAGCGTCCGCCGCCCGGCCGCTGACCGCGTCGGTCCTGAGTGGGGAATCGGTGGCGGGGAGTGGCGCGCGCCGGCGGGAGCTGACGCCGCTGCTTCCGTGGCAGCAGTGACTCGGGCCAGCTGACCGTCGGCGCGATGAACGCACCGTCCCCGGCCCACTGGTAGCGGGCCCCGGAGAAGTTCACCGAGGGGGCGAGCAGGATGTAGCCGTTGTGCTTGAAGTCGATGCCAGGACCGCCCAGGCCGGGCAAGTCGAAGTCGGGGGAGCAGTACAGCATGTGCAGTCCGCCGCCAGCCGTGAGCTGCATGGTGGTGCCGGGCAGGACGCCGACTCGCTTCTCCAGGGCTTCGTAGGACGCGCGGCCGCCGTTGCGGGGGTCGATGTCGACGACGGCCCACCCGTTGAGCTTGCAGGGGGCCCCGATGTTCGCGTCGGGTTCCTCGCGCCACCAGCGGCGGATGAGGGTGATGTCGGTGGTGGCTGCCCAGAAGCCGTGGCAGGTGGGCACGCCGCACCGGCACTCCTCGGGGCGGTGCTTGACGTACAGGCTGCTCTGCCGGTCGCAGCGCGGGCAGTTGGCGTAAGGGGTCTTGTTCCGGCGGACGCGGAAGACCTTGATGCCCGCTTCTGCGTAGGCCTCGGCGGCGGCCGGGAGCTTCGGTGGGATACGGAGGCCGACGGACACGACGTGCTCTCTTCTACGAGCTCTGGATCGGGAGTTCGCGGGGTGCTGGCCAGGCGCCGCGGGGGGACGTCGGCGCCTGGCCAGCTGCTCAGGCGGTATTTCGCTTGGCGCGGGCGATCTCCTCGGCGGCCGCGGTGATGCGGTTGCACCAGTTGCGGGCGGTGGTGATTACCGTCAGCGGGCTGGGCTGCTGCTCCAGGTCATGCCGGACGGAGTCCATGACGAGTTCGTGCAGCGCCTTCTCAGACGCGCGCTTCACGTACAGGTCGTCCTCAGCCGCAGTGTGTTCGACCTCCAGCGCGTCGAGGTCTACAGGGCGTTCGACCGGCCACCGGCCGGGGCGGTGCTCGGTCATGCTGCTGCCCTCCGGGCCTCGGGCTGGTGGAACGCGGTACGGATCACGGCGCGCTGCTCGTCGGTCAGCGGCGGGGCGGAGTCGACGATGCGCTCGATGCGCGCCCAGTAGGCGTCGTTGCGGGCGTCGTCGTCGAAGCGGCGGGGACGGTCGGGGGCGCCCACGAGCTGCGCACCCCCGACCGTCACGGTCGTATTCGCCGCGTTCACGAACGCCCCTCGTGGTCCGCGAACACTCGGTCGGCCAACTCGTCGACCTGGTCCAGAAAGACCCTCAGCTCCGCCGTCTTCCGCCGCACGGAGGCCGCGTCGCTGAACTCGGCGTCGCCGAGGCAGACCGTCGCGCGGGACTCCTCCCCGGAAGCCACGACCATCGCGGCGTCGATGAGCGTTCCCCGGCCGGTCTCGTCCATGACCTTCAGCAGATCGAACCCGCTGTGGTCGTAGTGCGGGCCGGTCTCGGTGCAGTCGCGGTAGATCGGGCACCGGTCGTTTTTGCTGCACTCGCGGATGATGAGCTGCGCGATGGCGCCGAGGGTGCCGTCCGGGTCGGGGGACTCGGCGACCTGCTTGCGGACCTCGTTGAAGAACGCGTCGAGGGTGGGGCTGCCGAGGCCAGCGGCGTTCATCTCGGCGTGGTTGGTGTCGAGCTGCTGGAGGATGTCGGCGGTCGTCATGCCGTCACCGCCGTCCGGTCGACGTACTCGGCGCGGCGCTGGACCAGCTCGGCGTGCACTCTGCGCAGGTTGTCGAGGCGCCCGGCCAGGGTGTTGATGACGGTCTCCAGACCGTCGGGGTCGAGCGGGGAGATGTAGTGCTCGTCGAGGACTTCGACCACGGCGAAGGGCAGGCGGCGGGCGAGCTCGGCGGCGAAGGGCTGGACCTCGATGAACGCCGTGAGGATGCGGAAGTCCTCGGGGGTGCCGGTGGTGTCGACCGGCAGCGTGACGGCGTCACGGTTGCCCTGGGTCCAGCAGAAGACGTCGACGGGGTGGGTGGGGGTCTCGCGATCGTTGTCGTGGTTGATGGTGCAGCCGGGCAGGCAGGTGACCTTGAGGGACTGCCCGGTCTCGGAGCTGGTGAACGACCAGGGACTCGGCGTAGTGGGGGTGCGCTGAGCCGTCGGGTGCAGCGTCGCCGTTGACGCCGTGGTGCCGGGCTGTACGGTTGTCATTGAGACGTCTCTTTCCGGCGGCGGCACTGATGGGGTGGCTAGACCCCGGGTGCCGCCGTCTTGCTGGTTAGCGCTGGTTGGTGAGGGCGTTCTCGTTAGGCGGCGTCGGGTGGCTAGACCCGGCGCCGCCGCCGTTGGGGTCGATCCCGAGCGCGCGCAGCAGGTCCGCCCGGGTGACTCGGTAGGTGTGTCCCACTCGGAGAACGCGCACCGGGTACTCGCCCTGCTTGGCGAGCTGGAACCCCTTGGTGCGCCCGAGCTGGAGTGCCCGGTTGGAGGTCTCCAGGTCGAAGGCGACCGGCAGCGCGAGGAGTTCGGTGAGCTGCATGCCGCGAGGTGGGCTTTCCGTGGACGTGGTGGCCATTGCTTCCTCTGTGCTGATGAGTGCTGATCTGTGGTGGAGCAGTCCTCGCCGTGCTAGTCCGTGACGTTCTGGAAAAAGCGAGAACGTAGTGGGCTGGTGGGACGACAGTACACCTGGCTGTGGGGGTGTCAAGCGGTTCTGTGCTTGGTATGTTCAGTCCATGACGGACTATGACGAACGATCACGGGAACTGGTCGACCGCAAGAAGGACCAGGTCGACCTCGATGTGCGGGCCGTTGCCCTGAGCGAGGAAGAGGATGGCCCTGTCGACCACCCCTATGAGCATGTGGATAGCGAGTCTCTGGCCAGCCACAATCTGAAGGTCATCCGGATGCAGCTCGGCGTTTCGCAGCAGCAGATCGCGGACCGGCTGCCGACGGTCCATGGTGGAGTGGTCCGCCTTGCTCAGACTCAGATCGCGAAGATCGAGCGCGGCGAGCGCCCCTGGCGTGTCAACGAGATGTTCGCCATTGCCGAGGCTCTAGGGGTCAACTGGACGGAGCTGTTCCGAGGCGGCCCGCGAGACCCGGAAGCCAATGATGACCACCTCGTGATGCTCGGCGCCCGGAACAAGTACCACCAGGCGCAGCAAAGGGCTGCGGCAGCGAAGGAGAACTGGGTCCAGGCGGAGAGGGAGGAGCTCAGGGCGGGCATGGAGATGGCTCGCACCGCCGCCCGGCTCGGTATCGAAGATCCGACCGTCCTCAGGTTCCTGGAGTTCCAAGGCGAAGCCCTTGTCTTCATGGAGGGCGAGGATCAGCGGGTACGGGACCACTTGGCCACCTTTGATTTCGACGCGCGCACCAAGGAGATCGAAGAGCGCGGTCGGGCGGCTTGGGAGAAGCTCCTGGAGGAGGCCAGGGCTGAGGCGTCGCAGGCGCCGGCGGAGGGTGAAGCCTGACGGTGGTGAGGTTCGGTTGGGTCATATTGGCGCAACTCCTTGTCAAGGTTGAGCCTGGATGGTCCGGCGTGGCTGGACCATACGTCACGGGTTGGCACGGCGCAACCCATGCCGTACCTTGCGTCAATATGGAGCAACTGGACTGGATGGCACGGGTCGGCACGGGGATCGCCCGGGAGATCCGGCGACATCGCCTTGCGGCAGGCATGAGCGCGCAGCAGCTATCCGATGCATGCGCGGAACTCGGAGCAAACATCCCCCGTACCGTCATTTCGAATATTGAAAACGGCAGGCGGACCAACGTGTCTGTTGCCGAGGTTATGGTTATTGCGCGCGCGCTCGGGCAGCCGCCTGCGGCGCTCGTATTCCCGGCCGGGTATGTGAATGAAGTCGAGTACCTGCCGGAAAAGAAAACCGATCCACTTGAAGCCGTCGACTGGTGGAGCGGGGAGCGTCTGCCGCCCGATGCGCGGGTGGTATTTGAGGAGCGCAGGGGCTTCTCCCGGGCTACCTACCCTGGCGGGATCAACGCGCATCAGCAATGGGCGATCAACATTGCGAGGAAACATCGCGCTGTCGTGAACCGGATTACGAATCATTATCGGAGCGCGTTTGAGAGTCAGGTAATTGAGGCGACGGTCGGCGAACCTGACAACGAAAGTGCCGTCGCTCGTGCTGTCGCAAAGCAGCTGGAGTACTACCTCTACGATCTGCGAGAAGAGATGACGAGGCGTGGGCTCGTACTACCCGAACTGCCGCCCGGAATGAAGCTCGAAAAGCGGCCGGACGAGCACATTGAGATCGACGACAGCGGCGAGATCGTCAGCCGCTGGACCCAGCACGGCCCTCAGCCGTTTTGACACCGGCGGCCTCAGTGCTGCTGGCCCCGCTTCCAGTTGAAGACCACGGCGTCGTAGTCGAAGTACCCGCCGTCCGGCATCCGCCCCGGCCTCGGCGTCCTCAGCGTCACCTCGACCAGCGACCGCAGCACCGTCCGCTGCTGATCCAGCCCGAGTGCCTTCCACGCCTTCCGCACATCCGGCGCCCCCACCAGGCCGGCCAGCGGATCCCGGGTCACCGCGCGCGCCAGCTGCTGCGTGATCCCGTCCAGCTGCGCCCGAGCGGTCTCCATGCCCTCGGTGAAAGGCCCTAGCTCCAGCTGCCCGGCACCGAACAGGCCGCCGAGGTCCCGCATCCGCTGCCGGACCGCCTCGCCCTCCGCCTGGAGGCCGGCCACGTCCACGCCGTCCGGCGCGGGCTCCAGCAGCTCGTGCGCGTCGTCCCGTGACAGCCGCTCGACGATCGTGTCCTCGACGTACTGGTCGACGATCTCAGCCCGCCGACCGCCGCCGTGCCCGGTCGGGCACCGGTACGACGGATACGAGCGGCCACCGGACTGTGTGACGGTCATCCCCTCGCCGCACTCCCCCCGCCCGCACACGTACACCAGGGAGCCCAGCCACTTCGGCTGCGCCCCGCGGTTCACCGTGCGGCCCGGGTCCGACAGGATCGCCACGACGGCCCTGAACTTCGCCTCGTCGACGATCGGCTCCCACTTCCCGCGCCCGACCTCCTCGCCCTTGTAGACGGCGATCCCGGCGTTCCTGGGGCGCATCAGCATGTCCCGCATGTCGGTGTGCGTGACGGGGTTCCCGCGGGTCGTGGTGACGCCCTTGTCGGCGCACCACTTCACGAGCGAGCGGATCGACCCGCCGGACAGGATCTCGTCCGTCCAGTAGCGCAGCGCCTCGGCCTCCTCGGGCACGGCCTTGAGCATGTCGAGCTCGGGCACCTCCAGCTCTTCGCCGCTCTTCCGGTCGACCTTGGTGCGCACCTCGCCGGTGGGCACACCCCAGCCGAACGGGCGGATGCCGCCCGCCCATTCACCGGCCATGGCCTTCTGCTGCCGGGCCCGGGCGACGCGGTGGCCCTTGTGCTCGGACTCCTGGCGGGCGACGGCGCCGAGGATGCGCGCGGTCATCCGGCCGGACGGCGTGGCGAGGTCGATCGTCCCGGCCTGCACGGTGTGAGTGGAGATCCCGCGCCGGTCGGACAGCTCGATGTACTCCTCCAGCTCGACGATCGAGCGGGTGAGCCGGTCGGTGTGCCACACGATGACGACGGTGGCCTTGCCGTCGTCGAGGTCGGCGAGCATGCGCCGGTAGTCCTTGCGGAGCTTGCCGGAGAAGGCGCTCACGTCGTTGTCGACGTAGGTCTCGATGACGTCCCAGCCGTTCCGCTCGGCGAGGGCCTCGCAGTCCTCGCGCTGGCGGTCGACGCCGAGGCCGGCGCCGGTGCGGTCCTGGCTGATGCGGCAGTAGATGACGGCGCGGGTCTTGCCGCCTGCGGCAACGTCGACGGCGGAGCGGAGAGTTGGGCTCATGCTCCCGAGTCTGCCGGATTAGTGGTGTCACTGTCAGGGGTTCGGGAAGACGACGCTGCTGAGCGCGCTGCTGGGGCTCGTCGGGCCGGGCGAGCGGATCGTGCTGGCGGAGGACTCGGCGGAGCTCAGGCCGGACCATCCGCACGTCGTCCGGCTGGAGACCAGACCCGCCAACCAGGAGGGCGCCGGACTCGTGACGCTGGAGGACCTGGTGCGGCAGGCGCTGCGGATGCGGCCCGACCGGCTGGTCGTGGGCGAGGTGCGCGGGCGTGAAGTGGTGGATCTGCTGGCCGCCTTGAACACGGGTCACGAGGGCGGCTGCGGGACCGTGCACGCGAACGCGGCGGCCGATGTCCCGGCCCGCCTGGAGGCGCTGGGGACGGCCGCCGGGCTCGACCGGGCCGCGCTGCACAGCCAGTTGGCGGCCGCGCTGTCGGTCGTACTGCATCTCGTGCGCGACCGGACCGGGCGACGGCGGATCGCCGAGGTGCGGGTGCTGGAGCGGGACGCCTCGGGGCTGGTGCGGACGGTGCCGGCGCTGCGGTGGGGCGCGGATGCGTTCGTGCACGAGCGGGGGTGGGAGCGGTTGCGGGGACTGCTCGGGGAAGCGAGGGCGTGGTGAGCGGGATGGGTGAGATGTCGGTGGCGGCGGCTGTGGGCGCGGTTGCGGGGGGCCTTGGTCTGGCCGTGTGGCTGTGGTGCGGGCGGCGGTCCGGGCTGCGACGGGCGCGGGCGCTGTTGCAGGGCGGTGGCGTGGTGGGGGCCGGGCCGCCGGGCTTGCGGCACCTGGTCCGGGAACTGCGGCGGGTTCGTGGGCGGCTCGGGTTCGAGTGGGCGGCGGCGGGCGTCGGGCTGGTGCTGGCCGTGCTGGGGGCGTCGGTGCTGCCGGTCCTCGCGGGGGCGGCCGGGGTGCCGTTGCTGCGGCGGGTGCGGTTGGCCCGGGAGGCGCGTCGGGTGCGTGAGCGGCGGGCCGACGCGGTGATCGCGCTGTGCGCGGCGGTCGCCGGGGAGGTGAGGGCGGGACGGCAGCCGGGGGAGGCGCTGGTGGTGGCGGTGCGGGACGTCGAGGGGGTCGGGATGAACGGGGTCGGGGTGGCCGAGGTTGGGGCGCCCGGGGGCGGGGCGACCGGCTCGGGTGGGCTCGGGGTCGGTGTGAAGGGCTCGGGTTGGCTCGGGGGCGGAGTGAGTGGCCTGGGTGGGCTCGGGGTCGGGGGAACGGGGCCCGGAGCTTCCGGAGGCGGTGGGCTTGGTGCTGCTCAGGCCGTCGTGCTGGCGGCGGCTCGGTTCGGTGGGGATGTTCCGGGGGCGCTGGCCGCGGCGGCTCGGCGGCCGGGGGCCGAAGGGCTGCTGGGGCTCGCCGCCTGCTGGCGGGTGGCCGTGGATCAGGGCGCCGGGCTGGCGGCCGGGCTTGATCGGCTGGAAGGGGCGTTGCGAGCCGAGCGGGATCAACGGGCTGATCTGCGGGCGCAGTTGGCCGGAGCTCGGTCCACGGCGTGGATGCTCGCCGGGCTGCCGGTCCTGGGCCTGGGCCTCGGTGCCGCTCTCGGTGCCGATCCCCTGCGGGTCCTGCTGCACTCGGGGGCCGGGCTGGGCTGTCTGGTGGTCGGCGGACTGCTGGAGGGCCTCGGGATGTGGTGGGCGATGCGGATCGTGCGGGGAGCTGAGGCGGCGTGAGCGCGGAAATCGTCCACAGGCTGGGGGTGGTCGTGGGGGCGGCGACGGTCGCCGCCTGGCTTGTCCGGTGGGGTGCCGCGGCCCGGCGTGAGCGGAGACTGCGCCGGAGGGTGGGCGAGTTGCTCGCGGCTGCGGAGGCCACGGTCGACGGTCCGCGGTTCGTGGGGCGGGAGTTCGCGCGGCGGTGGCTGCCCGTGGCCGGCGCCGGGTGTGCCGGGTGGGTGCTGGTCGGTGGGGTCCCCGGGCTTGTGGTCGGCGTGGTCGTCGCGGCGGGGTTGTGGCGGTGGCGGCGCCGGGAGGCGTCCGGCGTCGGTGCCCGGGAGGCCGACGTGCGCGAGGCGGCCCGGCAACTCCCCCTCGCCGCCGACCTGCTGGCCGCCTGCATCGCGGCCGGGGCCGGTCCGGTGATCGCGGCGCAGGCCGTCGGTGAGGCACTGGGCGGACCCGTCGGAGAGGGCCTCGCGCGCGGGGCGGCGGAAGTACGGCTCGGCGGTGCACCGGGCGATGCGTGGCGAAGGCTCGCCTCGACTCCGGGAGCCGCACCACTGGCACGGCTGCTGGCACGCGCCGATGTGACCGGGCTGCCCGCGGCCGCACCGGTCGCCGGACTCGCCGCGGACGCCCGCGCCGACTGGGGACGCGCGGCGACGGCACGGGCGCGCAGGGCCGCGGTGCTGGTCACCGCGCCGGTGGGGCTGTGTTTCCTGCCCGCGTTCATCGCCGTCGGCGTCCTGCCGATCGTGATCGGGCTCGCGGGCGGAGTGCTGGGAGGAGGTGGGCGATGACGGACGGCGGCCGGTGATCCGGCGGACGAGCAGCAGACAGGCATGCGGGCAACAGGACTGAACCTCACGGGGGTTGAGATGTACAAGACGGTACGGGCGCGGATGCGTGCCCTGATGTGCGGTGTGATGTGCCGGGCGCGGTGGGCGCGATCGGATCGGTCGACGCGCCGGGACGCGGGGATGGTCACCTCCGAGTACGCGATGGGGATCGTCGCGGCGGTGGCGTTCGCGGTGGTGCTCTACAAGGTGGTGACGAGCGGGGCGGTCAGCGCGGAGCTCCAGGCCATCGTGAAGCAGGCGCTCGATGGGAAGGCGTGAACGGGCGGCGGACCAGGGGTTCGTGACGGCGGAGTCCGCCATGGTGCTGCCGGTCCTGGTGATGTTCGCGATGGCGCTGGTGTGGGGGCTGCTCGTGGTGGCCGCACAGATCCAGTGCGTGGACGCGGCCAGGACCGGCGCCAGGGCGGCGGCCCGTCAGGACCCCACCGACGCGGTCGTCCGGGTGGCTCGGGACACGGCACCGCGCGACGCGGAGGTCACGGTCGCCCGCGAGGGCGACCGGGTCCGCGTGGTGGTCGTGGCGAAGCCGCCGGCGCTCAGCGGTCTGCCGTTCGAGGTGCGGGAGGAGGCCGTGGCGTTGGCGGAGGAGACGGTGGAGGGAGGGCGATGAGGAGGGGTGCGGCGAGAGCTCGGTTCGCGGGGGCCGCTGTCGCCCACACCCGAATGGCCCGCATCCGCCGCTCTGCCCACGCTCGGCTGGTCCGGATCCGTTGCGCTGCCGCTCGATTCGCCGGCGTCCACCTCGTCGCCACTCGTCCGGACCGTGGCTCCGCGACCGTCTGGAGTGTCGGTGCCGTCGCGGTGCTGTGCGTGGTGTTCGGGTGCGTGCTCGCCCTCGGGCAGGCCGTGGTCGTACGGCATCGGGCGGCCGGGGGTGCGGATCTCGCGGCGCTCGCCGCGGCGGACCACTGGGCCGACGGTCCCGGGGTGGCCTGTGCGCGGGCGGAGGAGGTGGCCCTGGCGCAGGGGACGCGGCTCGTGCGGTGCGGGATGGTCGGGGACATCTCGGACGTGACGGCGGCGTCGGGGCGGGGGCCGTTCACGGCGGAGATCCGGGCACGGGCGGGGCCCGCGGTGCCGGTGCCGGTCTCACCGGGCTTCGGGAGAGTCTCGGGTCCGGGCTTCGGGGGAGTCCCGGGTCCGGGCTACGGCGAAGCCCCGGGTCCGGGCGAGCCGCCGGCGTCCGAGGCTCCGGCTTCGGTGGCCGCAGGGGACCCGGCGCCGTCGGCCTCGCCGCCCTAGGCGGAACTCGGAGCCGCCCCGTCCTCCGGCGCCCCCCGCAACAGCACCGAGAGCAACCGCACCGCCCCCCTCTTGTGCAGTGGGTCGTTGCCGTTGCCGCACTTGGGGGACTGGATGCAGGACGGGCAGCCGGCCTCGCACTCGCAGGCGGCGATGGCCTCGCGGGTGGCCGTGAGCCACGCTCGGGCGGTGTGGAAGGCGCGCTCCGCGAAGCCGGCGCCGCCCGGGTGGCCGTCGTAGACGAAGACCGTGGGGAGCAGCGTGTCGGGGTGGAGGGGGATCGACACGCCGCCGATGTCCCAGCGGTCGCAGGTCGCGAAGAGGGGGAGGAGGCCGATGGAGGCGTGTTCGGCGGCGTGCAGGGCGCCGCCGAGGATCTCCGGGTTGATGCGGGCCTCGTCGAGCTGGTCCTCGGTGACGGTCCACCACACCGCGCGGGTGCGGAGCGTGCGGGGAGGGAGGTCGAGTTTCGTCTCGCCGAGCACTTCCCCGGTGATGAGGCGTCTGCGCAGGAAGGAGACCACTTGGTTGGTGACCTCGACGGAGCCGTAGCACAGGCGGCCGTCGCCCCAGGGGAGCTCGACGTCCGTCTCCAGGACGGAGATGGCCGTCGTGTCGCGGGCCACCGTCGAATAGGGCGGGTTCGCCTCCGTGACCAGGGCGACCGAGTCCTCCAGGTCCAGGGAGCGGACCAGGTACGTGCGGCCCTGGTGAAGGTGGACCGCGCCCTCGTGGACGGTGGTGTGGGCGGCGCCCGCGTCGACCGTGCCCAGGAGCCGGCCGGTGCCGGACTCGACGATCTGGATCGGGCTGCCGCCCTGGCCGCGGATGTCGGCGAGGTCGGCGGCCGACTCCCGGCGGGTCCAGTGCCAGGCCTTGGTGCGGCGGCGCAGGAGCCTCGCCGACTCCAGCTGCGGCAGCAGGTCCTTCGTCGCGGGGCCGAACAGCTCCAGGTCCTCGTCGACCAGGGGCAGTTCCGCCGCGGCAGCGCACAGGTGCGGGGCGAGGACGTACGGGTTGTCGGGGTCGAGGACCGTGGACTCCACCGGCTGGTCGAAGAGGGCCTCGGGGTGGTGGACGAGGAAGGTGTCCAGGGGGTCGTCGCGGGCCACCAGGACGGCCAAGGCGCCCTGGCCGGCACGTCCGGCGCGGCCCGCCTGCTGCCACAGGGACGCGCGCGTGCCGGGGTAGCCGGAGATCAGGACGGCGTCCAGGCCCGAGACGTCGATGCCGAGTTCGAGGGCGGTGGTGGCGGCCAGGCCCAGCAACTCTCCTGAGTGGAGGGCCTGTTCCAGGGCGCGGCGCTCCTCGGGGAGGTAGCCGCCGCGGTAGGCCGCCACCCGGCGGGCCAGGGAGCGGTCGACCTCGGCGAGCCGTTCCTGGGCGATCACCGAGATCAGCTCGGCGCCGCGCCGGGAGCGGACGAAGGCGACCGAGCGCACGCCCTGCACGGCGAGGTCGGTCAGCAGGTCGGCCGTCTCGGCGGTGGCCGTACGGCGGACCGGGGCGCCCTTCTCGCCCTGCATCTCCGTCAGTGGCGGCTCCCAGAGGGCGAATACCAGTTCGCCACGGGGTGAGGCGTCGTCGGCGACCTCGACCACCGGGAGGCCGGTCAGGCGGCGGGCGGCGACAGCGGGTTCGGCGGCGGTCGCGGAGGCCAGCAGGAAGACGGGGGAGGCGCCGTAGCGGGCGCAGAGGCGGCGCAGGCGTCGCAGGACCTGGGCGACATGGGAGCCGAAGACGCCCCGGTAGGTGTGGCACTCGTCGATGACGACGTACTTGAGGGCCTTCAGGAAGGAGGACCAGCGGGGGTGGGAGGGGAGTATCCCGCGGTGCAGCATGTCCGGGTTGGTCAGGACGTAGTTGGCGTACTGGCGGATCCACTCGCGTTCCTCGAACGGCGTGTCTCCGTCGTAGACCGCGGGGCGCACCGAATTGCCGAGCGGTTGTGAAAGTTCCTTCACCGAGCGGCACTGGTCCGCCGCCAGGGCCTTGGTGGGAGCCAGGTAGAGCGTGGTGGCGCCGCGGCCGTTCGGGGCCTCGGAGCCGTCGAGGAGTGTCGAGAGGACCGGCACGAGGTACGCCAGGGACTTGCCGGACGCGGTTCCGGTGGCGACGACCACCGAGTCGCCGTCCAGGGCGTGCTCGGCGGCCTGTGCCTGGTGGGCCCAGGGATGATCGATCCCGCACGCCTGGACGGCCGCGACGACCTCCGAACGAATCCGGTCAGGCCAGACGGCATGGCGACCCGCACGTGGGGGCAAGTGCTCCGTATGAGTGATGCGCGCAGCCCGGCTCGGCCCGGCGGCGAGCCGGTCGAGGACCGTGCTCGGCGCAAGGCGGGAGCCGGGGTCCGTCGAGGGTCGATCGGATCGGAGATTCTTGGCCATCGGCACCGAGTGTGTCACTGGCGTGACGGACAATGGGACCAAGGCGTCGTGCACGCCTGCCGGTAAGTGATTGAATGCCATCGCGGCTGGCGAACCGTCCCGGGGGCTCTGCCGAGGTGTCCCGAGGGGCGACCGCTCGATAGCAAGGTGCTGGAGGATCCGTGGACCTGTCCCTGTCGACCGAGACCGTCGGCGATCGCACGATCGTCAGGGTCGGTGGCGAAATCGACGTATATACCGCGCCCAAGCTGCGCGAGCAGCTGGTCGAGCTGGTGAACGACGGCAGTTTCCACCTTGTCGTCGACATGGAGGGCGTGGACTTCCTCGACTCCACCGGGCTCGGCGTACTGGTCGGCGGCCTGAAGCGTGTGCGTGCCCATGAGGGCTCGCTGCGCCTGGTGTGCAACCAGGAGCGCATTCTCAAGATCTTCCGTATCACCGGCCTCACCAAGGTGTTCCCGATCCACACCTCGGTCGAGGAAGCGGTGGCGGCGACCGACTGACCCGTTCCCGGGCCCGTGCCCGGGGCGGCGAAGCACGCCGACAGAAGCAGAAGGAAGGGGGTCCGGGCTTTCGGCGGCCCGGTCCCCCGACAGCACGCCCGTAGTTCCGAGGGGGATGCATGGCCACCGTTGAACTCCGCTTCAGCGCGCTGCCCGAGCACGTCAGGACCGCCCGACTGGTGGCGGCAGCGGTGGCGCGCAGGGCCGGAGTGGACGAGGCCGTCCTCGACGAGGTCAGGCTCGCCGTCGGCGAGGCCTGTACCCGTGCCGTGGGACTGCACCAGAGCGGCGGCATCACCGCGCCGGTCCAGGTGCTGCTGATCGAGGAGGAGAAGCAGTTCTCCATCGAGGTCGGCGACGAGGCGCCGCGTTCGGCCCCGGGCGACCGGGCTCCGGGCGCTCAGGGTGAGGACCCCGACGTGGAGACCGAGGAGGACGAGATGGGCCTCGCGGTCATCAGCGGCCTCGTCGACGACGTCGAGGTCACCGCAGGGGAGCACGGCGGACAGATCCGTATGACCTGGCCGACCACGCCGCCGGCCGCAGTGCTTCCCTGATTGCACCATCTGTTCGACATGCGGA